>DAOQAY010000027.1:0-26275 GCA_035354435.1 bacterium | reverse complement strand
GTACGCAGCATTGTTCATTGAAAGATAATATGAATCATCGGTGCCCAATGTGCCGAAAGCATCAACAAATTCAGTCTGATCGACATCAACAGGAGCCATAACCCAGTCAGATACTGTACCTATGACATTGGAAGTTGTCTTGTAACCGTTCACCCTTTCCGATGAATACATTTTCTGAACAGCAGACGGATCACTGCCGAAAAACTCTTTGTAATACTTCAAAGAAAGTATTGCAGGCAGTATCGATGCTTCAAGGTCGCCGCTCCACGAACTGTTTTCGTTATATTTATACGGATCTCGCCCTGCAAACTGCTGAACATAAATCAGCGTATTGGTAGAAGGATCGCAAAGTGCCGGAACAAGCTGATCTTTACAGGGTGAAAATGCCGTTCCCGTTTCACTTTCAATAATATACGGAGGCGAACCCTCCTCCTCGAATAACTCTCCTGCCGCCGTGTCCTGATCGCTACCGAAAAGATAAGGCTGTATCAGAACTCTGCCGCTGAACTGAGTCGCAGCCTTTTCAGCGGAAGGAACGGTACCGGAAAGCTCCGAAAATACTGTGGAATAATGTGATTTTATCTCAGAAACAAGCAATGGATCACGGTAATTTTCACCATCACTGCCATATCTGTCAGGAAACAAAAGTAGATGTGACATTATGCTCGCCCTTGTTCCGCCATAGCTTTCACCAACAATAATAACAGGGTTTTTCTGTATTGCCGGATGAGATGAAAGAACACGCAGAACTGTACGGACAAAATCAGCTCCATCAAAAAAAGGATTGAAATTCTGAGCACTCATGCCGTCTGATGCACTGCCTATGCTGTATGAAAAACCCGTGTTCCTTGCATCAATGTAAAGCAGATTGGCAAAACTTGACCATGAAGCAGGCCCGGGACCGACTGGGAGACCGCCATTTTTCGACTGATCAAGACTTCTGGGACCAGTGTTCAGTCCCATCAGAAAATCACTTGCCGAACCAGGACCGCCATTAAAAAAAACAGCAAGCGGTTTTTCCTCCATATTTTCATCAGCCGGCTGGAAATAATAGAAAATACGGGCCTCATCAGAAGTTTTATTCACAAAACCGAGAGTTGTCTTCATCTGGTAAGAAACCGGTTCAATGACGATAAAACCTGTTTCGGAAGGTATATTCTGAATAATATCAGCATCTGAATCTTCGTCTGTCATCTCATCAACATCTTCATCCGGATCATCATCAGAAAAAAAACTGTCGATATCAGCGGCAGCATCGTCAGGCCCGATGTCCCCTTCATCAGATTGAACCGCATCAGTATCATCATAACCGGCATCTTCATCACTTAGTGAAACTGTTTTGTGCTCACATCCTGAAAAAGCGAACAGAGCAAAAGCTGTTATAACCGCAGCAAATTTGTATATATTCATAAAAAAACCTCACAATAAAAATCCACATTGTTCATAGAGATTGTATGCATCATTGTAAATATTGTAAAGGTTAGAATTTGCTTCGATTGACATCGCTATTTTAAAAGAATAAAATGATAAATCTTTGAATTAAGAGCTACTAAAGCATCGAATTGCTTTTTTTTATTTTATCGGGGGCGGAATTATGAAGGTCAGAAGCTTTCTTTTTCTGGTGATCGCTATGATCGTCAGCGTGGTTTCCTGTTCAAACTCAACGGCTTCATTAAACAGCAGGAAGGAAAATCCTTTTGCAGATGATGCTGACAGGATAATCAAAGTCGGTGCACTTTCGGTCAACGAAGCTAAGATGTTTGTCTCGCTTGACGGCGATCAGTACTATCTCAACATACCGGTGGCACTTGATGCCGATTCGCCTGATCTTGATGCCGGAATATCAATAAAAGTTCTCGATCTGGCGGGTGTCGAATCAACCGGAATGACAACTTCTTCGAGTGAAATGATAACACAGACCACCAAAGAACTCAGGATAAACCTCGGGAAAAAATACCTTCCAGCACTTGAAGACCTTTCAAAACTTATTATGAACTATTCAATAAACTGGAAAAGCTTTACTCTCGCCGGCAAACTGTCACTTTTCAGAATATCACCGAGGATCAAGACACAGATAATGGGAAGCACACAGATACTTGTCGGAGAGAAATCCACTTTCAGAATATTCGTTTCCGATATCCTTTCCGGCAATCCGATAATATCAGGCGACCCGATAATGCATAAAGACCTTAAAGTGGGACTTTACAACGGAGAAACTCTTCTGGGCGAATTTACAGGGAAAACCGACAAATTCGGAATGGCATCTATACCTGTTGAAGTTGCTGATTCAATTCAGGGTTCTTTAAAAATGGTGGTCACGACAGAAACCGCATACGGAACAAGAAGCGTTGAAGGCTCTGTCACTGCTGAAAAACTGAGAAAGATACTTCTGACAACAGATAAACCGGTATATCAGCCCGGTCAGGTGATACATATCCGTTCACTTTCGCTCAAACTGCCCGGCAAGGAGCCGATGACAGACAGCGATGTTGTTCTTGAAATCAAAGACCCCAAAGGCAATAAAGTTTTTAAACAGAAAGGAAAAACCAGTGAATTCGGGGTGTTTGCAAGCGATTTTACACTTGCGAACCTTGTAACTCTCGGGAAATATACGATATCTGTCGTTGCTGACGGCGATGTAGCTCAGGAAAAAACAGTAAATATTGAAAAATATGTGCTCCCCAAGTTCGGAATTGAATTTACAGCAGACAAGGGATTTTATATGCCCGGTGAAACGGTGAACGGAAAAATAGACTCCAACTATTTTTACGGAAAACCTGTAAACGGCGGAACAGTACATATCGAAATAAAAACTTTTGATGTTTCTGAAAATACTGTGGCAATAATTGATGCGGTGCTTGACAAGAATGGCAGATACACTTTTGCCGCTGCACTTCCGGCATATTTTACAGGAAGCAGTCTCGATCAGGGAACAGCCCTTGCAAAATTTGAGATAACCGTTACCGATTCAGCGAATCACTCTCAATCTGTTATAAAAAGCATCAAGGTTGTCAAATCCCCGGTAATAATGACACTTGTTCCTGCGGCAGGCAAACTGCTTCCCGGAATTGAACAGGATATGTTCCTCATACTCACCGATCCGAGCGGCTCGCCAGTTGCTGGTTCAGTAACGATAACTGCCGAAAATATCTCAGAAAAGATTGATACCGATGAAAGCGGTCTGGCACAGTTCAAAATGATACTGCCGGAAAACAAGCCGCTTACAATGAAAATGTCTTACAATGGCAAATCCATAGAAAATACAGTATCGTTTACCAAAGATGATTCCGGAGAGTTCATTTTCCTTTCAACTCAGCTGCCGATTTACAAGGTCGGGGAAACAATGACCGTTGATCTTTTCACCGGTTTCGATCCTTCAGTCGCACAGCCTTCAATGCTTCCTGACAGAGCATACCTCGATATCGTTTCAGACGGTCAGATAAGACTGATGAAAACTGTTGAGTTCAAAGAAGGCAAAGGCTCAGTCGATATCGAACTTGATGAAACCATGGGCGGTCCGCTTGAACTTCTTGCATATTATCTGACAGATGAAGGAAATATAATCCGTTCATCGAAAGCTGTTTATGTAAGAAAGACCGGAAGCCTCAATGTGAAGTTCACGACCGATAAAACCGAATACAAACCAAGAGAAGTGGCAAAAGCGCAGTTTGAGATCAAAAATAAGGACGGAGCACCTGTTGTTGCGGCACTCGGAGTTGCAATTGTCGATGAAGCTGTTTTCCATGTCATGGATTTCAACCCCGGAATGGAACAGACTTATTTTAATATTGAAAATTCTGTAATGGAATCAACTTACGCCATTTACGGCTTAAGTTACGACGATATCGTTACAGGAACGGAAGATACAGCAAAAGAAAGTGAAGTTGAAAAAAAGACTGAAGCATTCTTTGCAGGAAATGCGGCAGGACTTGTACACGGACTTGAAGCAGACGACTATTCAAAACCGGAAAACATGTTTGAATCAGCTTCCTCCAATGCGGCGGCTGCAAGAGCTAATGAAGTGTTCAAATCTCTCATTGACAGTACAACTTATGACTGCTCAACGGTGAAACTGACACAGAAAGAAATCAACGATATTCTTGCAAAGCCTGAAAATACAGACCCTTGGGATAACATTATGTCAGGAACTCCCGGTCAATCGGCTTATGACACATCAACCATAACCGTTATCTCGGCAGGTTCCGATGAAATTGCCGGAACAAAAGATGATGTGACTGTGACAGTCAAAATATGTGAAATGTCCTGGGAAAATGGAGGCGGCGACCCGACAGATGAAGGTGATGCCGGAGATAGCGGTGATTCCGGCGATACCGGAAATACTGGAAATACCGGTGAGAAGTCAGCAGCAAAAGTCCGTGAATGGTTCCCTGAAACTCTTTATTACAATCCTCAGCTCATCACCGATGAAAAAGGGCTTGCCGATATCGAACTTACAATGGCCGATTCGATAACAACATGGAGAGTTACAGCTCTTGCAAACAGCACTGCTGGAGATCTCGGAAGTTCGCTTGACAGCATAAAAGTGTTTCAGGATTTCTTTGTAGATATCGACTTCCCGGTATCACTTACTCAGAACGATTCTGTTGCCGTACCTGTAGGAATTTACAACTATCTGGGCGAACCTCAGACAATAAATCTTGAAGCACAGAGCGAAGACTGGTTTGAAATGACTGGAAACCAGACAATATCTGTAACAGTTCCGGGCAACTCTGTTTCATCGGTCTATTTTCCGATAAAAGTAAAAAAGATCGGGAAACATACTCTCACAGTTTTTGCATACGGCTCAAAAATGGACGATGCGGTAAAAAGAAGCGTGACTGTACTTCCGGACGGAATTATGCAGGATGCATCGGTAAGCGAACTTCTTAACGGGAACAAGAGCGCAAAGATCAATATTCCTGTTGATGCAATTCCTGAAAGCGCTGAACTTTTTGTCAAAATATATCCCGGGATCATGTCTCAGGCTGTTGAAGGGCTTGATTCAATGTTCCAGATGCCTTACGGCTGTTTTGAACAGACATCTTCCGCGACATATCCGAATATCCTCGTCCTTCAGTATATGCTTACGACAGAAACAGTGACACCGGAAATAGAGCTCAAGGCAAGAGATTTCATTTCTCAGGGATATCAGCGACTTCTGACCTATGAAGTGACAGGCGGCGGATTTGAGTGGTTCGGTGCTGAACCGGCACACTTTGTCCTTACTGCATACGGACTTCTTGAATTTGTTGACATGAGTGCTGTTTATGAAGTAGATCCGGATGTAATAACAAGAACTGCGGCATGGATGGCATCGCGGCAGGAAGCTGACGGTTCGTTCATACCTTCAAGCGGAGGCATTGCAGAAGGAGCCATCAATAATTTTCAGGACTCCGTACTCAGAACCACAGCTTACGGGGTGTGGGCTTTAAGCAGAGCAGATAAGGAAAAAACCGCAAGAGACAAAGCTGTCACATATCTTGAATCAAAAGCATCATCCGCAGAAGATGTCTACACAAAGGCAATGACGGCAATAGCACTTGTAAAAAGCGGCGGAAGCTCAACTGTCATTAATAAACTGGTGGGTGAAATAATTGATCTTAAAGTTGAGGATGAAAACGGATCGGCGCACTGGGAACAGACCGTAAACACAGAAACATACAGCAGTGGCGACAATGCAAATCTTGAAACTACTGCACTTGTCGGGCTTCTCCTTCTTGAAAAAGGCGGTTACAGCGATGTGGCAGACCAGATACTTGCATGGATCGTCAGTCAGAAAGATTCTTTCGGCAACTGGTCTACAACTCAGGGAACGATACTTGCACTCAGATTTATGATCGAATCTCTTAACAACGGAACTTCTGAAGCCGATGCCACAGTAAAGATCAGTGCAAACGGCTCACCTGAAATGACAGTCGTTATTACACCAGAGGATTCTGATGTTCTGAGGCTTATCGATCTTAAAGAATATCTTGTCTATGGCACAAACAATATCAGCATCCAGTTCACAGGTACCGGCAGCATGATGTATTCGGCCGCTGCGACATGGTATGTTCCCGGCGAAGAAGAAACTTCGACAGGACCGCTGACAATTGATGTCCAATATGACAAGACCCAGCTTAATGTCAACGATACTGTCGGCGTTACTGTCAACATCAAGAACATTTCAGATGCCGGAGTAAGTGTCATCCTTGCAAGCATCGGAATTGCACCGGGATTCACCCTTGTTCCTGACAAACTTGATGCGGCAGTCAGTGCAGGAACATATCTCCAGAAGTATGAAACCACGCCCAGACAGATAATCCTCTACATAAATCACATCGGAAGCGGTAATACAGCCACATTCAATTTTGACCTTGTTGCAGACTATCCGATGGAAGCCGCAACTGGAGAATCCTCAGTAAATCCGTACTATAATCCTGAACAGAAATTCAATAACGCTTCTCAGAAGCTTACAGTATCAGAATAATCCGGCTCAATTCTAATTCAAATTTTGCCAATTAACATCCGGAACCTATATTTTCTTTAATTTATTCACACCCTCTTTTCAAATACACTTTAGGTAATTTTGTTTGTTTTCGGTGTGTAATGCAAAAGAGAACGATTTTTCTTCTTTTACTGGTTTGTTTCGGGCTTTTATCACTTTCAGGTGAAAATATTACTGGAAATCAGAAAATAAAATCGTTTTCGAAAGCAAAGAAATTTCTCCATAGCGTAATTTATTCTGAAACCATTGACAGACTCACTTTTTACTGCGGATGTTCATACGACAGCAAAAAAAATGTCGATCAAAGCAGTTGCGGATATGTACCCGGTAAAGATAAAAAAAGGGCAAAAAGAGTTGAATGGGAGCATATTGTCCCGGCGGCTGTTCTTGGAGAAAGCTCAAAAGAATGGAAATATGGCTCACCCGACTGTGTTGACAGGATAGGACGGCATTTCAAGGGAAGAAAATGCGCTTCAAAAATGAACCGTGCGTTCCAGCTGATGCAGGCTGACATGTATAATCTTGTTCCGGCGATAGGCGAGATAAACAGTGTCAGATCGGATTTCAGTTACGGTGAAATACCGGGGGAAAAAAGAGAATTCGGCAAATGCGATTTCGAGATTGAGAACGGAATCGCTGAACCTGCCGATTCGATAAAAGGAGATATTGCCAGAATTTATATGTATATGAACTCTGCATATCCCGGACTGGGAATAATTAACGAAAAGAACAGAGCAATGTTTGAAAAATGGAATCTGTCAGATCCTCCCGATGAAAAAGAATGCCGGAAAGGTTTGGAAATTGAGAAAATACAGGGCAATCAAAACAGTGTTTTAAAAAAAGCCTGCGAAACCGTCAAATCCGAAACTCTTGCAATTATTAAATAAGTCATTAAAATCCCTTCATATTGCCTGTTTATTTATGGAGGAGAAAATGGCAAAGCAAATCACCGAACTTACCGATGTTTTAAAAAAAGAAGGGCTGACCGACACTTATTCACAATATTACCGCGAAGTTGAATACAACGGAAGATGGAGGCTTTTTGATGTTCTTGAAGATATGCTTCTGGCATACTCTCTCATCAGCGGAGACAAAGAGTTTGTCATCATTATTAATCCCGATTGTTCAAAAGAGATAGAAAACCGCATCACTATAGACAGGAATCTTTCTCCGGTGGGTTCAAAATTTAAAGATATCGCCGGCAAAGCAAAAATGTACTCCGTTGAAGAGATTGACGGCAGAAATTTTGTTACAGTAAAGGTAAAACCTAACACTTTCTCTATCTTGAAAGCTGTTTAATCTGCTTCCTCCTTTATGACACTTTATAAAAGAGTACTCAAGAATTCGTCCATCTATATGGTTTCAAATATTATTCAACGATTTCTTGCATTCATACTGCTTCCCCTTTACACAAGATTTCTTACTCCTGATGATTACGGAATCGTTGCGGTAGTTTCATCTCTTGTTATCACTCTCGAAATACTTTTCATGTTCTCTCTTGGCGGAGCTATAACGAAGTTCTATTTCGAATATAAAGACAACCCTCCGGAATTAAAGCGATTTTACGGAACAGTGTTTTTGTTTCTTTTTATTGTTTCTGTTACACTTTCCACTATTTCCATAATTTTCGGACCTGTTTTTCTTTCACCGTTTCTCGATAAAATCGAGTTTTATCCATACATGGCTGTTGCAATTGCAGGACTTTTCTTCTTCCCGGTTTATGATCTTTATCTCAACATGCTCCAGACTGAAGAGCGGACAGTCGAATTTTCGATAGTTACGATCAGCTGTTTTGTCTTTAAAACGATTCTGTCGATAATTTTTGTAGTAGGAATGAAAAACGGAGCCATCGGTCCGATTGCCGCCGAATCAATATCAAACCTCATTTTTTTCGCTGTCGCTTTTGTCAGAATAAGAAAAAAGATCACATTTACAATTGACATCAAATATTTAAAAACCGCCCTCGCCTACTCTATTCCGCTACTTCCGCATACTCTTGTTACTCAGATCAAGCATATTGCCGACAAGCTTTTCCTCAACTCAATGATAGGAACTGCCGCCGCCGGTATTTACAACATCGGTTTCCAGATCGGAAATCTGACAGCAGTGATTGCAATGGCGATAAACCGGGCGTATATACCTGTTTTCATGGAATCCATGAAGTCGCAGGAAAAAGAATCGCTCGAAAAACTCAAGAAACTATCGGCATTTCTTGTCTTTTTCTACTGCACCTTCTCTTTTGTGCTCAGTATTTTCAGCAGAGAGGTGATAATAGTTCTTACAACCGAGAAATATTATCAGGCATACCTTGTTGTCCCATTCATCGCATTTTCATTTGCCGCAAGAGGAATATATTTTCTGTTTGTAAATACTCTATTTTTTTATGAAAAAAAGACAAAACTGGTGGCTGTGATCTCAATACTCACAGCAGCTTTGAACATTGCTCTGAACTATAGTTTCATCAAACTTTTCTCAATATCAGGAGCCGCCGCAGCAACAATGACAAGTCAGATCGCCGCAACAGTGTTTACCGCATATATTGCTCACAAATATTCAATGATATCATGGGAATACATCAAATATGCCGCAGTATTTTCACTCTCGATAGTCCTTTCACTTCTCATAAACCGCGAAACCGTGCTTGATTTCTTCCAGCTTCTAGTCATCAAATCAGTAGTATCAGTCTGCTATTTTGCATTCTGCAGCTTCATTTTCTGGAAAGAACCATTCTACATCTTCAAAAACTGGAAAAGACTCGGTCTTTTTGGCAAATAAAATAGTTATCGGGCACCGAAAATAGTTCCGACAGCATAAATCGGAATAGTTCTGACAGTTCCATATTTGCCGAAATTTCTTGTTGAACACAATATGCCATAAGGTGAGCTGCTTTTTTCTTCAAGAAATAAATTCATACTTTTTGTGTGATAGTTTCCTCCGCTTTTGACTTCAAGAGGTATAACTTCACCATTTAATTCCAACAGATAATCAATTTCTGCGCTACTTCCTCTTTTATCCCTTGCCCAGTAAAAAAGATTGCTCTTTTTGAATGGATCTCCGTTAGCCGCAATTTCCTGCCCGACAAAACATTCGCAAACTGCGCCTCTATTCACAAATGCTGACTCTGAATCAAATATCCATGTGCCATATTCAAGACCGAGAACGGCCTGCATAAGTGCAACATCAAAAAAAACAGCTTTGAAATAAGACGGATCAGCTTCAGAACCCAAAGGAATACCATTACCTGAAGTGTTCATCACCGGATGCACTATCCCGGCCTTTTCAATAAGATCAAACGCCGGACGCAATTCACGGGAACGGAAATCTCTGGATACAGAGGAATACACGAACTTCCTTCCTGTCAGTCGAGGAACAGCTTCGAAGACAACATCAACATATTTCTGCTGATGCAATGCCGCATATTTATTGAAATCCTGCCGGTAGGTTTCTATAAGCATCTGATGTATTTTCATGCAGTCTTTAAGTGACTGGGTCTTAATCCAGAGTTCAACTGCCGCCGGCATACCGCCAACTGCCATATATTCACCTGTAAGTTTTAGCAATTTTTCATGAAGAGCTCCTAGAATCGGCTCATTTCCGTTATGTGCATATAAGCTTTTTATTAATCTTTCGTGACCTGATGCCTCAAGAAATTCAAAAAATGACAGCGGGTACAAATAAGCGACCTCAACTCTGCCAACAGGAAGTCCGATTGATTCAAGCGTAAAATTCAGCAGCGAACCTGCCGCTATTACATGAAACTCAGGCGCTTTCTCATAAAAATACCTAAGTACAGTTATCACTTCAGGACACGCCTGTATTTCATCAAGAAACAAAAGTGTTTTCCCAGGCTGAATATCTTTTTCAGTCAAAAGCCGGAGATCACGGATTATCCGCAATGGGTCGTTATCTTTTTTGAATATTTTGTGAGCTTCCCGATCATATTCAAAATTTATTTCTACAAATTCGTTGTAATCAGTGCCGAAATCACGAACAAGCCAGCTTTTGCCAACCTGTCTTGCACCCTTAATAATCAGCGGTCTGCGAGTCGCAGATATCTTCCATGACTCAAGATATTTTCTAAGCATTCTTTTCATAACAGCACCACCCGCAAATAAAGGTTTCCACCATTCAATGGCTAAAAGTCAAGGATAATATCGCTCTGCCATGGCTAAAAGTCAAGGATAAAAAATCAGTTTCATGGCTAAAAATCAAATTGTGACCCCCATTGTCATAGACAATATTGTGTCCAGTTGAATTGCAAACACAGTGCGTTCACAATTGGAAATTTCTAGAAAAACTGGCTGGTTAGAATTAAACGCCTGATGGGAATTTGAGTTTACTACAGCAGAAAATCGTTCATTTTATATATAAATATTACGCCCTGACCCTTCTGGTTTTCAAATAACAACCTCTGAACTTTCCAGCTCTTTAAGAAAAAACCTTCGCATTTAAATTTTAAAGCACAGATGCAGTTAAAAAATTTTATTATTTCGACAAAGAAAAAAATCTCAAATAAAACTTATCAAAAAAATTTGATGTAAGCCATTATTTTTAATACATTAAGGTCAATTATTTGAAAAACGCCACATGGAGTTAAATGCTATGCTAGGTATTTTTAAAAGGAAAGCTGAAAAGAAACAGGAAATTCCTTTAGAGAATTGTGTGGACAGTGAAAATACCCTTTATTTTTACACAAGTAAAATAGCCTATCAGGTCGGATTGAACTACTCAGATTTTACCGAGATACTGACCACTTTGGGTTGGATTAAAATAGAAACTCGGGAAAAAACTACCAACAAGACCATGTTTTTATTATCTGATGGTCTTAAAGCTGGCGGAAAATACAAAAAAGGAAATGGTAATAATAACTCCATATTACGACCTGTATGGCCAATTGAAATAATTGGCAATCCTGAACTGATCAACCATTTAAGGCAGGAAAAATATCTTACAGCAACAGATATAGGACTGAATCTTGAAATTTCTTCAAAAGATGCGAACTCTATTTTAAAGAAACTTTCCTGGATAGAAAAAAACAACCAAAATCAGTGGATGATCACGAAAAAAGGAATGGAAAATGGCGGAAAATTAAGATTTTTGCCTAAAGAGAGAAACACTCAGCCGGTCTGGAATGAATCAATACTTACTAATAAAGACCTCTTACAGAAAATAAAAAAAGAAACACCCGCAGAAGAAAGATCTAAAGACATAACCAGTGACCTTGATTTCAGGAAAAAATATCCGGCGGAAAAAAGGACTGATGACGGACATTATGTGAGATCAAAATCAGAAGTAATTATAGATAACTGGCTATACAGTAACAATCTGGTTCACTGCTATGAGAAAAAACTTCCCATCAGTGAAGGTGCTATTTGCGATTTCTATCTGCCTCAGGGAGATGTTTATATTGAATTCTGGGGATATGAAAACAAATCTGAATATCTGGATAACAAAAAAAGAAAAATAAAACTCTATGAGAAAAACAATTTTAAACTACTTGAATTAAATGAGGAATCCATAGATTTTCTGGATGATGTCCTTCCTCAGAAACTGCTAAAATTCGGGATAGATATTAATAAATTCAAATAATTTTTCAAATTCAACTTCAAATTTATTTTATTTTGGGAAAAAATCTTTTCACAAAAACCACTAAAACCCCATTAATCTTGACTGAATCTGCATAATTACTAATCTATTGCAGTATATTTTATCAGGGTACGGATGAAGATTTTCGATACTATCGGGAAATTCGTAGTTAATACTTACAAAGATACATGGAAATTGATTGTTTTTGTTAAGGAAATCTTTAAGTGGATGCTTGTGCCGCCATACAGATTCAATCAGATCGCAGAACACATTGAAAAAATAGGTATCCAGTCGATAATCATCGTTTCACTTTCCACTTTCACAACAGGAATGATAATCGGTCTACAGCTTGTTAATATTATGCGGCTTCTTGGAGCTCAGACTTTTGCAGGTGCAGGTGTCGCCATTTCGATGAGCAGGGAATTCGCCCCTGTTATCACCGCAATCGTGCTGATTGCAAAGAACGGCTCTTCAATGACAGCCGAGATCGGAAGTATGAAGGTGACCGAACAGATTGATGCGATGGAAACAATGGCTGTAAGTCCGCTCCGGTACCTTGTCATTCCGAGAATATTTGCTTCTATTATTGCTTTTCCGGCTCTTACGGCACTGGCTAATGTTGTCGGAGTTTTCGGCGGATATGTAGCATCGGTCTATGTAATGCAGGTAAACGCAGTATTTTATTCCAAAACAATGTTCTTCTGGGTTGATGCAGACGATATTGTCACAGGTATAATCAAAGCGTTTGTTTTCGGTTTTCTGATCACAGCGATCTGCTGTTATCACGGGCTGAAAACAAAAGGCGGAGCGAAAGGTGTCGGCGAATCGACAACGAGGGCTGTTGTAATTTCAACGGTGAGCATACTTATTGCAGATTACATCATGACTTACATTTTTATAACCTTCTTCGGACTTTGATATGGGATCTATAATTGTAAAAGTCGAAAATGTTGTCAAATCTTTTAAGGATGTTAAAGTGCTGACCGGTGTTAACCTTGAAATAGAAGAAGGAAAAATAACTACAATAATCGGAAAAAGCGGAACCGGCAAAAGTGTTCTGCTCAAAAACATCATCGGAATAATGAAACCGGACAGCGGAAAGATCTTTTTCAAGGATTCCGAGATCACAGCAATGACCGGAATTGAGCTGCTGGCAGTAAGAAAAAATATAGGATATCTTTTTCAGGATGCAGCTTTGTTTGATTTTATGACTGTTGCAGAAAATATCAGTTTCCCCCTTGTTGAACAGCTCGGAATAGAAAAGCAGTCCGAGCTGAAAGAAAAAGTCGAAAAACTGCTTGATCTGATTGAGCTTCCCGGAATTGAAAATAAATTTCCGTCAGAACTTTCAGGCGGTATGAGAAAAAGGGTCGGACTTGCAAGAGCGATCGCCGTTGAACCTAAGATCGTTCTTTTTGATGAACCTACGACTGGGCTTGATCCTATTCTTGCAGAGAGCATTGATAAACTTATTGAAAAAGTAAATAAAGACTTGAACATGACATGTATTGTTATCAGCCACGATATAGCTTCGACTTTCAGAAGAGCCGATAAAATCGCCTTTTTATATGAAGGAACGATTCAGTTCTTCGGATCTCCTGAAGAAGCGCTTAAATCGAAACATGCGGTGCTGAAACAGTTCATTTCGAACTCGTTCAGACCTCTTGAAACGGAGTAAATTATGACGATCTATGCAAAAATAGGAATCTTCCTGACCGTATGTACTGTACTTGTAAGTATTTACATTTACAAGGCTTCAGACACTTTCACAGGAGGAAAAACCCGGGTTCTTTATGCTCTGGCTGACGATGCAATGGGACTGCTTAACGATTCCGATATACTCACAGCAGGTGTTGTTGTAGGAAAACTGACAAAAATAGAACTCGAAAAAGGCAAGGCTAAACTGACATTGGAAATATCGACAAAAGTTGATGTTTTTGAAAACGCCTCTATCGAAAAAGTTATGGAAAGTATGCTGGGAACCAATGTGCTTGTTCTGAATCCTGGAAACGATACAACCGTAAAGCTGAATGAATTCGATTATATAAAGAATGTAAACACAGCATCAGGAATGTCCGATGCAATGGATAAAGCGACGATTATGATGGAAAAAGCAACTGAAATGATATCTATTGTCACCGGTGCGGAAAATCAGGGAAAGCTCAATAAAATGATAGATATACTTTCAAGGACTACAGAAAACACCGCTCAGACTTTTGAAGGTTCGATGAAACTTCTGATGATTACACTTAAAAACATGTCTGAAATTACTCACAAGATCAATGTCAAAAGCGAAGTAGAAATGGATAAGTTATCAAAAATACTGGAAAATACTGTTCAACTTACCGACAGGATGAACAGTCTGATGAAAGATAAGGATACTGAGGTTTCAGAATCGCTAACAGCTTTAAGGGACAGTCTTAAACTTATTTCTGAAGAATTAAAGGCATCACGCGGAGCAATGCAGAATCTAAGAAATATCTCTGAAGATGTCAATCAGATAACAGATAAGGTTGCTAAAGGTGAAGGAAATGTCGGCAAAATCCTGAATGACGACAAACTCTATAAAGATCTCACAAAAATCAGTGACAAACTTGCAGACTACGCAGATTCAGTTCTGGGAATGCAGGTTCATGTCGATGCACACTCAGATTATATGGTATTCGACAATGCCTTTAAAACTTATTTTGACATAACTCTTCAGCCTCGTGCAGACCGTTTTTACACATTCGGCGTAGTTGATGACCCCAGAGGCAGAATAACGGAATCCTCTACGACTTACGAATTGGGAGTAAACGACGGCACAACGACAGACAACTATATAATCACTGAAAATAAAACTAAAAAAGATACTGAACTTAAATTCAATCTCCAGATCGGAAGAAATTTCGGTCCGATGGCATTCCGCGGTGGAATTTTCCAGAATAAAGTAGGACTTGCCATTGATTATAATCCATGGAAATTCTTATCTTTTTCTGCTGAAATATTTGATTTTGGAGGAGATTATCCTGAACTTAGAATCAAAGGTCTGGCAAGACCGCTTGTCTGGACAATAGAACCGTTAAGCTGGATATATCTTACTGTCGGTGGCGAAGATTTAATTGCTGGTGAAAGAGATCTTTTCTTCGGATTTGGATTGCGTTTCACAGACAACGATCTGAAAACCATAATTTCTTCTGTTCCTATAAAACCATGAGAGGTGGCACAGCATGTTAAACTGGCTTACCGGCGGAGTAGTGGACCTGAATACCTATACAAGACCGCTCATATTCGCCTTTGCAATATTTACATGGTTCATGATCCTGAAGCGATACATTCCTGTAAAAGAAAATTACAGACTTTTAATTAAAGTTGCCGCTATTTCATTTACAGGTGCAATAACCTCCCCGCTTATCATCTTCACCATCAGCGGAAATCTCATCTCTTTCTTAAAAAGATCTATAAACCTTTTAGAAAAAGTTAATAATATCAACTCATTACAACAGATTTTAAATGTTGCATTCAAAGGCTTTTCAATAACCGGAGGAATCACACTTTTAGCGATAGTGCTCATTTTTGTTGTAAAAGATGCAAAAAAAGTAACTTTCGGAATACTTTATCCGTTTCCGCTCTTTGCTGCAATTACCCGTATTAACTGTTTTTTTGAAGGATGCTGTTTCGGAAAGCTTTATGAAGGTCCATGTTCAGTAACTTTTCCTCCGGCAAGCTATGCATCAAAATATCACTATTCAAAATACGGACTTGCGTCACGGTTTATTGAATCGCTCCCGGTTTATCCCACACAGCTGATGCTTGTTTTCTCTATGTTTTTTCTCTTTTTAATAGTTTTTATTATGAACTTTTTTAAAGTAGCCAGAAATATCATTGCCGGCACCGTGTTAACAGGATACGGATTTTTCAATTTTATAATTGAGTTCTTCAGATCTGAACCGAGAGTATTCGGATCGCCTTTCACCATAGGGCAATATATGGAAATAACATTAATAATACTGGGTTTTTATATGATTTCTAAAGTTAAGGATATCTGAAAATGCAAAAACTCCTTATCATCTGGGTCATTGTTGTGATTGCATTTGCCGGATATAAGACATATGAATATTTTGAAAGGAAGAAAGTTCTTGAACAAAGCCGGCCGAATGCTGAAAAAGTAATTGAAAACACCGACACCTCATCTCCTGAGAATGAACAGCCGACTCACACTGTTATACCATCATCAGACAAATTCTTTTCCAAAAAGAGAGTTTACACCAATGAAGACATTAGAAAAATGAATGAAAAGAAAAAGAAAAGAGGTGTCATCACCAAAGAGGAAATGAAAAAATATCACAAGGAGTGATCAGCTCTCCACGGTTTTTATGACAATTCCGTCTTTCAGTCTGGCATAATTCTCAATTGCTTCAACAAGTCCCTGATCTGATGCCGATTTGTAACAACTAATTGCTTTTTCTATGTTCTTCTCAATTCCTTTACCATTCTCATAACATATTCCAAGCGAATTCTGTCCGTCTGCAGATCCCTGTTCTGCCGCAAGAGAAAACCACTTGAATGCTTCATCCCAGTTTTCAACAACTCCGATTCCGACTGCATAAGCCGCACCAAGTGCAAATTGTGCATCGGCAAATCCCTGATCAGCAGCTTTTGCAAACCATTTCACCGCTTCATTCCAGTCTTTTGCCACACCTTTCCCACCTGCATAACAGTCACCGAGACTGCATTGTGCCGCTGCAAGTCCATTTTCCGCAGCAAGCCTTAACATTATTACTGCTTCGTTCAAGTTCTGAGTTACGCCGATTCCTTCATATAAACACCAGCCGACCAGCAGTTGCGCTTCAGGAATGCCCGCATCAACTCCTTTCAACCATTCCGGAAATCTTTCCCGACACACACTTTCGATATACGAGAACTCTGTATCTGCCTGCATCTCTTTTTCAAGATCGATCTCTATTCTTTTTTTCATTTCTGCAAACATTGAATAATCTCCGGTTCATAATTGAACATAGATTTATCATTTCACATGTCTGCTGTCAAAATTTTGTTGAATATAGTCTACAGATATTTAGAGATTTTATTCGAAATATGCCTGTTCACCGTGTAAAGATTCGTCGAGTCCTGATGCTTCTTCCTGTTCGGTAAGTTTGACATGTGTGATTTTGTTAATTACAACAAGCATAAAATATGAAATTATAAAAGCATAGATTGACGCTCCGATAACTGCAACCGTTTCCTTCAGGAAAAACGATACATCGCCGTTCAGGAGTCCGTCTGCGCCTGCCGGGTTGATCCCCTTGGATGCAAAAATACCAAGAAGAATAATACCGATAGTTCCTCCTACACCATGAACTCCCCATACATCAAGTGCATCATCCCATTTCAATTTATTCTTCAGCATTACCGCAAGATAACATACCAGTCCTGCAATTATTCCGATAAGTGCCGCATGATGAGTGCTTACAAATCCGGCTGCCGGTGTAATTGTGGCAAGACCTGCAACTGATCCTGTCAGCAAACCTACAAATTTCGGTTTTTTGCTTTGTGCCCATTCAACAAAAAGCCATGTCGCACCTGCAAAAGATGCAGCTACATCTGTATTTAAAAATGCAAGACCTGTTATAGCATCAACCTGAAGTTCGCTTCCCGCATTGAATCCGTACCAGCCAAACCAGAGAAGTCCTGTCCCAAGCGCAACAAGAGGAATCGAGTGAGGTCCATGCTCTGCGACTTTTCTTTTTCCGACATAAAAGACTGAAGCAAGCGCCGCCATTCCGGCAATAGCATGAACAACAATACCGCCGGCAAAATCAAGCACGCCCCACTGCTGCAACATTCCTCCACCCCAGACCATGTGACAGAACGGAAAATAAACAAGCAGCAGCCATCCGACAAGAAAGATCAGATAAGCTTTGAAGCTGACTCTATTTGTAAAAGCTCCTGTGATAAGTGCAGGAGTTATGATCGCAAACATCATCTGATAGGCAATAAACACAAGCAGCGGAATGTTATTGTTGGTTGAAAATGCATCATTGATAGTAATTCCCTGCATAAATGCCTTGTCGAGATTTCCGATAATACCGTAAACATCGCCGCTGAAACAAAGTGAATACCCGCAAATGTACCAAAGAACGGTTGTAATACTCATCGAAACAAAACTCTGGATCATGATCGCAAGAACATTTTTTCGCCCTACCAAGCCGCCGTAAAAGAAAGCAAGCCCGGGTGTCATAAGCATTACAAGACTTGTTGCAAGAAGCATAAATCCTGTATTCCCAGTGTCAAAATGCATGATTCCTCCTTAAAAAAAAGTTACAATGATTTATAGCAGTCTATTTTTTGCGTTTTGATAGCAAAAATATATTATTCTAATAGTTTTTTAAGCATCGGTGATAAAATGACGATAAAAAAGATACTGTTTGTAGAGGATGAAGAAAATCTTCTAAACAGCTTTTCCTTTATTCTTGAAAATGAAGGGTTTGAAGTTTTTAAAGCATCAAACGGAGAAGCAGCACTTGAAATGTTGAAAGAAATTACTCCGGATTTTGTCATTCTTGATGTCAATCTTCCGGGAATTGACGGATACACTGTTGCAAAAAAGATCAGAGAAGACAGAAATGGCAGAACCATATTGATAATGATGCTTACCGGAAGGCATGGCGAAGATGAAATTGTCAATGCACTTGAAACAGTGGCAGACGATTACATATGCAAACCTGTCAAGCCCAGAATGCTTCTTGCGAGGATCAAGTCGATACTCAGACGATCCGAAGCTGCCGTTTCTTCAAATTCAGGCGACACCGTTTCTACTGGAGATATCTCTCTGGACCTTTCCGCAAGAACTGTTAAAACCGGCGAAAAACAGATAAAACTGACCCGTTCGGAATTTGACATTCTATCGCTCCTGATGAAATCGCCCGAACATGTTTTTTCAAGAGATTTTATTATTTCTTCAATTCGCGGTGATGACTTTTTTATAACTGAACGGTCAATAGATTTTCTCATTTCCGGGTTGAGACGCAAACTCGGCACTTATGGTAATCTGATCAAAACAGTCAGAGGCATAGGGTTTAAACTCGAAAGCGATTTCAGAAATGATTAAAGATGTTTCACTTAAAATCTTTCTAGCCATTGCACTTTCAATTACCGGAATATTTCCTGTTGCGACAGCAGTTCTGGCAAGCTATTCAATCATGCAGAATGAACTGAAAGAACAGGCTTTTTCTCAGCTTGAATCTGTTCTTAATGTCAAAAAAAGCATTCTTGAAGATCATTTTCGTAAAAACGGGGTGAATTACTCGATAAGCTTTATTGATCTTGTCATGAATGAGCGCTCTTCTATGGGAAAAACCGGTGAAACATATATTGTAGGTCCTGATTTCAGGATGAGAAGCGATTCGAGCCTTGACCCTGTCGGACATTCTGTAACAGCTTCCAAAAACGGTTCTGTTGAAAAGAATGGAGCCGACACGATTGCTGTGAGACGGGCTCTTTCTGGAAATTCCGGTCGTGACATAATCACAGATTACAGAAAAAGACAGGTTCTTTCGGTATATTCTCCGCTGAAGGTTGATGAAAAGACCATATTTGCAGTTATTGCAGAAATTGATGAAAAAGAAATTGATGACAGAATCGCTGCATCTCTTAACAGCCGTATGCTGATCATTATTCTTGTCTCCATTTCAATGATGCTTCTTTCCGCCTTTATTTTCTCAAGAATTATTAACCGGAACATTCAGCAGATAATCTCCGAACTTGGAAATCTTCTTAACAATGTTCTCAGAGGTAACTTCTCTTCAAGAGCTTCTGAAGACCTTGTCGGGAGTGATTTCAGAGAAATTGTCCGCCATATGAATTATCTGGTGGAAGCATATTCGCTTAACAACGATGAAAAGAAAAAACTTGAAGAAGCAGTTGAATATAATCAGAGGCTGGAGGCAATCGGAACACTTGCCGGAGGAATCGCACATGATTTTAACAATATTCTAAGCTATACTCATGCTTATGCTGAACTTGCACTTGATGAATCAAAAAACAATCACCCGGCATCGGAACATATCAATGAAATTATCAAAGGGATGGACCGGGCTGCGAAACTTATATCCCAGATCATGACTTTCAGCCGTCAGAAAGACAAAGAAAAACAGACACTAGATGTATCCGCATTTATTAAAGAAACCGTTAAAATGCTTTCAGAAATTCTACCTAAGAACATTAGTGTTGAGTGTGTTGCGGAAAAAGGAATACATATCCTCGCAGACCCGGTGTCCATTCACCAGATCGTGATAAATCTTTGCACTAATTCTTTTCATGCCATGCAGGAAAATGGCGGGAAAATGGTTGTACGGCTGCATGTTTCAAATACAGATCCTAAACTGTGCCATCTTATCGTTGAAGACAACGGAACCGGAATGACTGAAGAAGTTAAAAATCGGATGTTTGAGCCGTTCTTTACAACAAAACCCCGCGGAAAAGGAACAGGAATGGGGCTTTCAGTTGTTCACGGTGCGGTAAAAGAGATCGGCGGGAGCATAACCGTGGAAACATGCTTCGGAAAAGGAACAGCAATCGAGATCATTCTTCCGGTAGTTTCTGAAAATATTTCTGATCAGCAGAATCCTAAATCTGCCGAGTTGAATACCGGATCAGAATCTATCTGTCTGGTAGATGATGAAGCTGAAATAGTCCGTTCTCATACAATAATGCTTGAAAACATGGGATTTCATGTTGAGGGTTTTACAAAACCTTCATCTGTAATAGAAACACTTTCTGATGATCCGTTCAGATATGATCTGATAATTACCGACTTCAATATGCCTGAAATGAACGGAGTTGAGTTTGCTAAGAAAATCAGGGGAATCAATCAGGATCAGAAACTTATTCTCATAACGGGTTATAATGACCTGATTTCCGGCACAGACATTGATAACGCCGGATTCAGTTCAGTAATTTTCAAACCCTTTTCTCAAAACACACTTTCCGATAAAATTAAAAGCGCGGTTGCAACTTAACATAACTATTTTTTTGCAAGAAATTTCGGCTTGAAAATAATACAGATCGAAGGAAGAAGTATAATAGAACCGATCAGACAAGTACCGATGCTGAGAATAATAAGCGCCCCGAAAAATCTTATTGGAAGGAACGAGCTTAAAAGCAGAACAACAAATCCCACCATTACACTGACTGCATTATAGATAATTCCTCTTCCTGTTGTGAATAAAGTGTGCTCTACAGCCGTTGCAGGATCATCATGTTTCTGCATCTCTATTTTATACCGCCACAGGAAATGAATGGTGTAATCAACGCCGACACCTATAACTATCGAAGAGATAAGTGCGGTTGCAATATCAAGAGTCACACCTGTAAAACCCATCATACCGAACATCAGGATAAGCGAAACCATAAGCGGAAAAGCAGCAATGATGCCGGCAACAATAGATCTGAAAAGCATCATGACAAGCATGCAGACGATCAGTAGAGAAAGAAGAAGAGAAACAACCTGCCCTTCTATAACCTTTTCAATGAGATCCTTAAATATAACTCCTGATCCGGTTATACCTGTAAAAACAGGCTCATTTTTAATTATCAGTTGCGCATCTTCAACTACTTTCTTAATAGTTTCACTACTCTCACTGTTTATCTGGGCTATAATCTGTGCCTGAGTAAAATCTTCATTCACCAGCTTTCTCAACTCTTCAGGATCTCCCATTTCGTTATATTTCTGCAAAAAGAAATCAACTGCGTTCTTTGTGCCAGGGATCTTTCCGAATCCCGCTTCATCGCTTTTGTAGGCACCTTTTGTGATAAGTTTTATCAATTTTGCAATTGACAGAGTGTTACCCACATGACTGTTTAATGCTATTTTCTGTTCTACTTCATCAATTTTCTTAAGCACTGCAGGATCTTTAATATCACCTTTTATATTAATGCTTATTACCTGTGAACCGCCGAATTTGCTGTTAATAAGATTTGAAGCATTCCTGACCGGATGTCCTTCAGGATAATAACCGGCAAGATTGGAATCAACAATGATCATCGGAACACCGAATAACATGGCAGCAGATATTACAATATTAAAAATTATAAGCTTCCCGGGATGTTTAGAAACAAAAACGGCAAGTTTTTTCAGAAGTCTTTCTGTTATAGACCTTTTTTTTCTGTCAGGCACAATTTTCGGGGTTTTCATAAGCGAAAGAACTGCCGGAATAAAAAAAATGCTGGCGATCAGAGCAAAGAATATTCCGATCGAGGAAAGTATCCCGAGCTGAGCAGCTGGAACAACTGTATGTGTTAAAAGACACATCATACCGGCAATTGTGGTAATTCCTGTCAGCAGTACAGGAAAAAAAAGTTCTCTGAATACTGTCTGAGAAAGCTCTTTGGAACTTTTCTGTCCATTAGAGGTCATGTTATCAAGCTGATATCTGCTGATGATATGAATACCATAACCATTTGCAACCGCAATGAGAATTACAGGAAGAATTATCGTTACAGTTGTCATTTTCCAGCCGAATAACGGAACAAGCCCCATTGATACAATTATGGACATTATAACAACACTGAATGGAAGGAGAACTCCTCTTATCTGCTTTAAACTTAACATTAAAGTAAAAAGCATGATCAGGATACCGATCGGCATAAAAATCATCATGTCTTTGGGAACATCATTTGATATATGCTCTTTAATCACAGGCATTCCGCCAAGTGTAATCTTACCTGGACCTTTGATATGGCCGACAATTTCTCTGACTTTTTCAGTAATTTCCAGACCGTGTCCATTATTTTTCATTCTAACAAGAACTGCGGCCGCTGTAAAATCCTTTGAAACAAGAGTTCCCATTACCATATCATTGCCTTTCAGCATAGTTCTTAGGGTTTCTCTTGATTTAAGCTCCGCAGCAGAGCCTTCCGCAGGCTTTTCTTCTTCAAATGGATCAATGTCTGTCATCGGCAGTGAGTTTATGTGTTCGATACCGTCGATCTTTTTCAATTCGTCGGCTATTCTGTTTATTTGATCAAGAACTGTCGAACGCAAGACATCATCAGCTTCAACAACGACAAAAATGATCTCCATTCCACCAAACCGTTTTTCGAGCTCTTTCAAATGAACGCCCATTTCAGGCGGAAGCATATTCTCCACATCAGGATCGACTGCCGAATCTTTAAGCGGAATCGCCAATACAGCAGTTATAAGAACAAAAATTGCGATAACGATCCATCTGTATTTAATTACAATTTCCGACATTCTTTGCATGTGATCCTCAGAGAACAGTTTATACCAACTCAAATTGTGACTACTTTAATCACTGTGAGGTTACTTTTTCAAGATTTTTTATGAAAATTCAAGATTACAGGTATTTTTATTCTTCAGTTGCAGTTTTAGTACATTCTTCAGGCTCTTCAGGTTCTGTACCGGGACAGCACCAGTAATATCCTTTGTCAGTAGGACTTTTCTTATATTTATTATAAACTACTTCAACAACACTGTATGCACCATAGCCATTATAATAGCAATCTGAAACAGCCGGATCAAGATTGCATCTCGATGTTGCAATGTATTTCTGCCATTCAGTATCACCGCCGTAACAATTTGTCATGGCACTATCCTGACCGACAAAACATCCGTTGACAATCGGTTCATTAAAAGCGCACATGCTCATAATAGCATCAAATTGAGCACAGATTGCAGGCTTATTATCAATAACGGGGAAACCTCCTTCAGGCTCACGATATGTAGAACCCATCTGAATAGATTCTCCGAATGAAGGAACAATATTAAAATTAAGTGAATTCGTTTCTATTTCAGTACCGTCAGTAATTTCTCCGACGACTTTCATGTTTATTATCAGAGGATATGCCACCCAGTCTATATCATTGACATGCTTAAGGAGATCTTTTGCCTGTTCCTCAGAAAATATATCTACGGCACCGGCATTCTGACCGCCTTCCGGCGTAGCAACAACACCGTGGACTTCGATTCTCTTTCCACCCCAGAGGTTACCGTCAAGATTTGCATCAGAATAAAATTCATATTTAACTTCCACCCATTTTATATAATATGAATTTGTTTCACCACTGGATATAGGAGCATCAGCTGAACCGACATCACTTACTTTAGATGATGACATATAATTTGTGATCTGGAACGGAAGAAGATATCTGTCAGTAAAAGCCAAGTCGATCTCTCCTCTGGTATAATATTTGTCTCCGCCAACTTTAACAGCACACTGGTCCGTTGTCGTTATCGGTACAAACTTTTCTAGCACAACTCTGTTATGCTGCTCCACGCAAGCGCCCAGCAACATCACTACAGCAATCAGAGTAAGAATGAAATTTTTTCTCATCTTAATTCCTCCAAATCCTTCAATATGTCATTCAAATTCCTGTTTATAATCCCGGCAACACCTGTTTCTTTCAAGTATACCATTGATAACTCCTCTAAATCTCTTTTCTTATCCAGTGCAATAAACTTCAACCATTTATTGTCGTCAACATAAAGCGAAAGATCGTGTCTGATACCATGCATTCTTAAAATTCGTTCCAATTCATCATGCGGAAAAGACTCATAACCAAGATATTTAGAATATTTCTGCATCAGTACCATTCCTGAGGCTACGGCCAGACCATGAGGAATACCGCTGTATCTCTCAATCGCATGTCCGAAAGTGTGCCCCCAATTTAAAACGATCCTTTTTCCAAAAGTATCAGCAACATCAGAACGGATAATTTTATATTTGTCCTTTATAGCCAGAGTCAGACATTTTTCCGATAAAAGATCTGCTCCTGATCTTACAAATTCAGCCAGCCTGTCACCTTTCAGCAATGCGACCTTGATAATTTCCGCTTTACCAGATTCAATCATTTTATCGTTAAGAGAATTCAGGAATTCCCTTACAATAATAACTTTTGAAGCAGGGTAATAGCTTCCAATCAGGTTTTTTGCTACAAAATTAACTGCCGTTTTTCCTCCTATCGCACTGTCAACAACAGAAAGAAGTGTCGTGGGTATCATTATCAGCCCCATGCCTCTGTTGTAAATTGATGCGACAAAAGCACTGAAATCAGTAGTAGCTCCGCCGCCTATGGCAACAAGTTTCGTCTTTCTTCCAGCTTTCTGTTCTATCAGCCACTCAAAACAATCCTCAACTTTCGAAAGGTCTTTTTCTCTTTCGCCTGAAAAATAAAAGACTTTTTCACTTGGAAGTTCCGGGAATCTTGTTTTCAGAGAACTGTCAATAACAAAACAGCAGCCTGAACCTAATTCTTTAAAAATATCAGATATATCATTTTTGAACACAACTTCAGTTTCGTATTTGATCGAAAAAAGCAGCTTCATAACGAGCTCAACCCTGACTTGATGTTCTTTTGCTGAAAACCTTTTGCTTTATCTCTGTTTTCAATGAGCATTTCACTCATCCGGAAAATAACCGGATACTTATAAATCACTATCACTCGGCTTCATTCTTTATCAACGGGATCGTCGATTTCACCTTGTTCATTATCCTTGGAGTAAGGAATATCAGCAATTCACTTCTCTCAACTCTGCTTTCATCGGATTTGAAAAGCCATCCAAGTATCGGAATTGCAGAAAGCAGCGGAACACCTCTTTTTGTAACTGATGTCTTATTTGTATAGACACCGCCTATTACAACCGTATCACCGCTTTTTACCAGAATTTCAGTTTTTGCTTCTTTTTTAATAATTGAAGGCTCACCCAGATAGTTCGCATTTGACCAGTCAGGTTCGCTTTTGTTAATTTCAAGACTGAGAAGTATTGAACCGTCTGCAGTAATATGCGGTGTTGTTTTTAAAATAAGCGTGGCATCAATATATTTTGTCGTTACATCACCTCCAGTACCCCTTGTTGTTATAGGAATACTTACACCCTGCTGTATCATGGCCTCTGTATTATCAAGTGTTGCAACTTTGGGAGAGCTGACAATTTTAATCTTACCTTCAGATTCCATAACATTAAGCGTAAGGTTAAGATCGTTGATCATTCCAACACTGCCAAAAGAAAAACCCATTCCAAGAGTTTTATCGGCAGGACCCGGAACCGAAACACTGCCACCTGCACCCATATTATATGGAAAAACGACACCTGTAGGATGACCGTTTGCATCTGTATATGTGTGACTTGTGCCCCACTCGATACCAAAACCTTGAGCAGCAGTAGATGTTGCTTCAACGATTCTTGCTTCAATAAGCACCTGC
>DAOQAY010000026.1:0-26505 GCA_035354435.1 bacterium | reverse complement strand
CCCGAAATCATTCCGACGCTTTCCCGACGCTTTCCCGACTTGTGTCCCAACTTGTCCTGTTACTTGTCCTGCTACTTGCCCTGTTGCTTGTGCCTCGACTGGTGGCGTAACTTCATCTTCTGACAGATCCCAAGCATTGGGAAATGTCATGCGGAGAAAATTTTCGGAGAAGTGAAAACTCTCTTTGTTATATGCTTCAAGAATACGGGGCACTCCTGAGCCCAAATGTTCGACAAGCTCCAAGTCTTTAAATATACGCATTATTTCCTGATTGCGTGGAATGGAAAAACCTTCAAAGAACTCTTTCTCACTCAGCATATCCGGCAAACTGCCGGCAGAAGTGATCTCGATCCTGTCATCAAAAATTTCAAATTTCGGCGGCACTTCGTATGTATAATCGTTGTGCACGATTGCATTAACCACCGCTTCACGGATGGCAATAGGGTTCCACAAATGAGTATCAATGCGTTCTTTTGAAGTAATTCTGCTTCTTGTTTTGTTTTCAAGAGCTATTTTATCCAGCACCTGTTTTGTGGCTTTAATAAGTGAACAGTAACCGTATTCATTATTTTCAGCCAGATGAACTCTGTTCTTTCCGTTGTATTTGGCGACCTTAATTGAAATGGCGTTCACATCTGACATAAGATATCCTGCATAATTGTAAGATCCGTCCTCACAAAGCAGGCTCAAGTTTTCAGCAAATTTTGAATTTAATTTCTTGCCCGACTCCTCGTAATAAATCCTTAGCTGTTCAAACTTCAATTTTTGTTGATTGGCTCGTATTTTTCCGATTGAATTCCGGGTGCGTTTTGCAAAGAAACTTTCAATCATTCGAGTATTCATCGGTTCTGCGGCAGTTCCCACACGAAGGAAACACCCTTTTTCCGACATACCAAGTTTTTTTAAGTAATACGGTTTTTCAGGACCGCTGGCTACTATTATTTTAATTATATCTTTTCCATCCTGCTCTTCTCCGATAATGTCAAACAAACCAAGACATGTCGGCTGAATATTGTTTTTCAGACGGTCTTTTATCTGGAGTTGCATTTCATCAGAATTCCCGACACCTTTTACAACACCGTTATCATCAATACCAATGAAGATAAAACCTCCTTCACGACTATTCAAAAATGCCACGACCTCTTTTTCCAGCGAATCAGTCAAAGTAAGCTTCAGTTCTATCCTATTGGATTCTTTCATATTTCTCACCTCCACCCATCACGCTGCTACTGCTTCATTTATCATTTCAATCCTCACAAATACTGGGTTGAAACATGGTTCAACCCCTACAAGTAAGGGCGAAAGATCTTTCGCCCCTACAAAATAATCCGCCGTGTCTTTCAATCATTATTTTTCTTCCAGTTGTTTTTGGAGTTCTGTTTCAATTTCTTCAACTGTCGGGAGACTGCTTCTTAAGTTTTCGGGTAGTTTTTCAAGTATTTCAAATTCACTGACTCCCATTGGTTTTCCGATGTCTCTGAGTGCAAATTCGGCTTCAATGTTGTTTTTGTCACGGCAAAGGAGAATTCCTATTGTCGGGTTATCGTCACTTCCTTTAACATAACTGTCAACTGCCGAGAGATAGAAATTGAGTTTTCCGGCATATTCAGGGATAAATTTCGTGTTTTTCAGTTCAATAACGACATAACACTTCAATTTTATGTGATAAAACAGCAAATCAATGTAATAATCACTTTCCCCGACTTCAAGATGGTACTGGCGACCGACAAATGCAAATCCTTTTCCAAGTTCAAGAAGAAATTTTGAAATATTGTCAGTGAGCTGGTTTTCAATATCTCTTTCGACATAAGGTTTTGTCATTGTCATAAAATCAAACCTGTAAGGATCTTTGATTGTCTGCTGAGCCAGATCTGACATAGGTTCGGGAAGTGTATTCTTGAAATTAGTAACAGCTTTGCCGCTTCTTTTAAAAAGATTCGATTTTATCTGAAGTGCAAGGGTGTCACGACCCCATCCATTTTCAATGGTCTGGTTTATATAAAAACGGGCTTCATTGTGATCTTTGATTTTATCAAGAATTATTTTTATGTGACTCCACGGTAATTGTCCAGCAATATGGGGGACAATTGGAGGAACAGTCTGTGCCCCGCTCTGATGCACTATTGCTTTTTCTAATTGTCCCCCGGTCTGGGGAACAATTTCAAAATCATCGCTAAGCTCCTTGAAATATTCGTAAAACTTTCTTATGTAGTATAAATTTGTTCTCGAAAAACCCTGCGTATCAGGAAATTCTGAAGACAAATCTTTTGAAAGTTGATCAATCACCTTGTTGCCCCATGCGTTTTCTTCGATCTTTCTATTAATTAATCCACCCAGATCCCAGTAAAAAAGAATCACCTCTCTGTTCGCAGACAACGCTGCACGAATCTGTGCCCCTTTAATCTTTTCCTTTATTTCTCTCAGCCAGTTTTTGTATTCCTGATCAAAACCTTTTCTTATTTCAGACATTTCAACGCCTCTTTTTTTTATAACATCCATCACGCGGCCACTGCTTCATTTATCGTCAGCAGGACCGTTCGCAGTGGGGAATTCTTCAACCGCATGATTTGTAAGTTTTGAAGTATCGAGATTTTCGCAGTACGGAATGATCTTCCACGGCTGACTCAGAGAATTAAGCTTTGAATCAATCCGTGTCTTTCGGGTTATCCACTCGCTTTCAGTCATAAATCCCTCCGCACAATCTAAGGGCGTGATAAATCCCGCCCTTACAAATCGAATTGTAAGGGCGAAAAATCTTTCGCCCCTACGGAATACATATCAAATTCGTGTTATTGTAAACGATAAGACTGGATTATCAAATAAATTCACAGTATAAAACAGTTTAATTCGAGTGATGACTCTAATGAATAAACGGTTCGTTAATAATCCATTTGCCGTCGGAATTTTTCCGAGCTTCCTTTGTCACTTCCGGTTTGCCACGGTCAATGAGCAGTCTGAGTCCTGTAACATCTTGTAAGAACTCAAGATCTGTGTCACTGTCACCTGCTCCGAAGAGGGGTCTTTTTGAAATATCTTCCGCCGGAAAAAGGGCTTTTTCGCCGGTAATTCCGAAGATAACTTCATTCATCCAGCATCTTTTTCCTGCTTTATATGTAATCAATGCGTTTTCACCGTCTTTATGGGGTCCGCAACCTTTAAAATCCGGTTTTAAAATTCCATTTTCAACAATATTTCGAATACCTATGACATTCTTTTCACTGATACCGGCAAGTTTTGCAAAAGGTTCTACAAGAATCTGAGGAGACGCACTTATGATCCACACATCAAATCCGTTTTCCTGTAAAATCTCTATAAGCCATTTCATTTGAGGATATATAAATACAGCTTTTTCCCTGACAGCTTCTTTCACAGCCTGTTCACATAAAAGCCTAATATTTATAATGGTATATCCGCTCATCAATTCAGCAAGAAAAGCATATGACGGCTGAAACAGGTTGGAATTATATCCCGAAAAAGCAGGCGTTTTATCGGGAAGCGTTCCTTCTGCATAAATACCTGTCAGAATTTCGTTACACCGTTTTACAGATCCATCTATAAACCCGTTATTATTTACACAGTTGTTTGAAAGAATAACCGCAGCTTTGTCTGTTAAAAACGGAGAAATCTTTTTCCAATCCGGATATTTGAACAAATTGTCTTCCATCATCCATTTGAAAAAATAGTCACCAATATCATTAAAAACGACCGTATTGTCCCAGTCTAAAACTGCTACAGACCTCTTCGAAACACCGCTTTCAGTTCTGTTCTTTTTAATAAATTCATTTAAAACTGCTAAATTTTTTCCATTCCATCCAGACATCATTACTCCGGCTCCGATTGTTATTAAAATACTAATTATCAGCGTTTTCACCGTTTCCGTCCATTAAATCTTTAAATTAATACTCCCAGCTGAGCGCAAGGCTGAGCTCCCGTCCTTTTCTGTACGACTCAACTGTTTTATCCGCCTGTGTGATCTGAGCCGGAAGATCGAGAATATTCTTGAACTTGAACGCAAGTTTGAAACCATACGGAATCTTCTGTGATGCCACAAAATCAAGCTGGTGGAACGGCTGTTCAAATTGATGCGGTTGACCCTGCTCTCCGACAACTGCAATTCTTTTTCCAAACACATTATACAAAAATGCCACACTCAGCCCTATATCGCTGTTATCATAGGCTATTTGAGTATTTATCACAAACGGCGACTGCCCTTGAAGAGCTCTTGACGGTTCATTGGAAACTTTCACTTTTGAATAGATATATGAGAAATTTCCAGCGACTGACAGATCAGCAAGCTTTTTATGAATGAATGACATGTTTTTTCTAAATTCCAGTTCAAGTCCGACATTATCAGCTTTTTTTGCGTTCTTGAATGTTGCAGAGTCTCCGGAACCGGGAAGAGAATATGTCTCTATCGGATCAAGGAAATGCTTGTAAAACGCACCTGCCGCAATGTTTTCATCGGTTGAAATAAACCACTCGAACCTCAGATCAGCACTATGTATCACCGCCCGCTTCAGATCCGGATTTCCAATTGTTTCACCGTCATCTTCAACATTATCGGAAGTTACAGGGGAAAGCTCTCTCAGATCAGGTCTTGATACTGTGATACTATATCCTGTCCGCAACTGAAAATCATCAGCAAATTCCCAAGTAAGATTTGCTGCCGGCAGGAAATCATCCGTTATAAGTGAGCTTTTAATGATTTCAGGTTCCGCAGTATATAATGCAAATGTTTCAACAGTCTGACTGCTTCTTTCATATCGGAGACCGCCTGAAAACTTAAATGATTTAACTATCGGAATATCAATCATTCCGAACACTCCGTAAAGTTCCTGATGAGCACTGTAATTGTCTGTTTCTCTAGTAACTTCGCGCAGTTCGAATCCATCAGCACCAATATTTTCAGGAGCAAATATAGTTTCAGGATCTTCATTCAGAAGAGATAGATCAGAAGGTTTTCCCGAAAACTGGAATCTTCTCGTGTCAACCTCTCTGTTCTTAAAAAAGATATTTGTTCCTATTTTTGTTTTTGCTTCCAGCTTTTTCCAGACATTGAACGGAACTGTAATATCAAATCCTATGTCGTGACTGGAATCAAGCAGATTGCTGTAAAGTCTTTCATTTGATCTTGTTGTTCCGGTAAGTGACCATACATCTTCTGATGCACCTTCATCATAACGGTAATATCTTCTGTCGGGTTCATATCTTGAAGCTCTGGCAAAAGTGTATCGCCAATCGATCAGCGGTTTTGTCCGGAAAGGCAGCGTGTGTGATCCGTGGATCTGCTGTGAGATAAGCATCTGCTCAAGCCATCTTAATTTTGTTTCTCTAATATCACCGTCAATTTCATTGATCCATCCTTCGATACTTGCGGTAGTATTATCTGTTGTTCTTATTACAATTGTTGTTGAAGTGACTTTCTGATCAGCTCCTGAAAGTCCGAGTCCGAGAATTCCACCGAGTTTGACATTTGTATTTGCAATTGTGTGGTCTTTATCTTCTTTCTTTTCAAGTTTGACATCATTTCCTTCACCTGAAGATACTGTGAACCCTTTTTTATTTTTTTCAGTCAGATCATGAGAAAGCGAATAAAGTGCTGATGAAATATATCCGAATTTGATCTTCGGGAATTTAAAAGTGTCGCCCATGCTCAAGCTGATCCCCATATCCGGCATCAGTGCAGTTTTATGAACATTCCAGCTGTCCGGAAAGGATTCTCCGAACTTTTCAATGTCTTCAGCGGTAAATCCCTCTTTATCATATTTTCCTTTTTTGATCAGTTTTTTACCGTTCTGCTCAGAAATCAGACCAGGAAGTTTTCTTGATCCGTCATCAACTCCCATAAAATCGGCTTTCCCGCCGTCATGCTCAATTGATTCACCGAATGTGGAACCCGGAGAAAAAGCACCTGAGAGCTGAACCTTGAAGAAAAACTCTTCTGGAATACCTCTAGTTCTCAGAAGAATGGCTCCTCCTCCAAATTCGCCAGGCATATCAGGGGAATAACTTTTCTGAATAACCATGCTTTCAAGTATTCCGACAGGAAAAAGATCAAGAGGCACAACCCGTCTTTCAGGTTCCGGAGAAGGAAGAAGACTGCCGTTCAACAAAGTGCAGGAATATCTTTCGCCAAGACCTCTGACATAAACGAATTTTCCGCCCACAACAGTAAGGCCCGTTACCCTTTTTAATGCCGCAGCGGCATCGGAATCACCTGACTTGGACATCTGTTCGGCTCCGATGACATCGGCAACAGCAGAAGATTCTTTTTTTTCATACATTAAAGAAGCAATTCCGCCTTCGATATGAGGAGCAAGAACCCGGTATTCTTCAAGTTCTAGCGAAGCAGGTGAAAGTTCGATTGTATATTCAGCTGTTTTTTCTTTAACAACGATCAGAGAATCAATAGTTCTGGTGGCAAATTTCGGATGAACAGCAGATAGAGAATGACTCCCTTCAAGAAGTTCAACTTCAAATTCACCTGATCCGTCTGTCAAAATATCAAAATTTGTCCTTTTTATGAAAATTCTGACACCCTTCACAGGTTCTTTTGTTTCCGCCGATACTACTTTTCCTTTCAAAATACCTTTTCCTGCGACTTTCTCTTTTTCAGGCTGAGATTCACTCATTGATGCAATACTGGATGCGGCAGGAAGCTCCAGATCGATTTCAAGTTCTCTGCCATCTGAAAATGAGGTGACTATTATTTGTGTCAGTTCATTCTTAACGATCGGGGCAGTAAATTCTGTCATAATTATATTGCCTTCTTCAAGCAGTTTAACATCGTGCAATCCTTCCGGAAGGTTGAGCGATATTGCACCGTCACTGCTTGTCAATGCTGTAGTATCGCTATTTACCACGAGCATTACATTTTCCATTGGTGAACCGTCCCTGAATACCACAAACCTTAATGTTCCGTCAGAACTGTTATTTTCAGCAATAATTATAAATGAAAAAAACATCAGCAGAAGAGAGACCGTCAGGCGGATCAGTTGCATGAATTTTCCTCCACTTTACAGCGTTCTATTTCGCGGCGGAGATCAGCGGCCTTACTGAAATATTCAGGAGTTGTTAATTTTTTAAGGTGTTTTTCAGCCTTTTTATAATTTCCTGTATTAAAAAAACTGTAGGCTAGTGCATACCTGATGCTGTCAGAAGACAGAAGCCCGGTGCGCTGTAGATCGTCTGTCATTCCTGAAATCAGCTCGAACTCTTCCATTTCAAGCCATATTGCCATTTTCTGACGGAGTTTTTCCTTCTGGTCGGAAATTCTGGTATTAAAAAGAAGCGCCCGGTGAAACTTTTTTGCCCTTCTGTATAATTCTCCGGCATCGGCAATATATTTCGGATCACTGTTCGATGCCTGATCAAAAAGAAGTGCCGCTGCAAGAATATGTCCCGATTCCAGCCAGACTCTTCCAAGTTCAGCAAGAACTTTCTGATCTTTGGGATATTTCAGTCTAGCCGTTTCAAGAAACTCAATTGCTTCATCATACATTCCAGCCTGACGCAGAGCCATTCCTATTGCAAGATAATCTTCTGCTACTGCTTCGTGTTTTTTCAAATAAAGATATCCCGTTTCCACAGCCTGTTTGTAAAGACCCAGCTCTATCAGATAAAAATACTGCTGCCTGAGAAAATTACTGTACTGAGGATGAAGCTTTATTCCCTTTTTAAGTGACGACCATGCCTTTTCATGCTGTCCGGTCTTCCAGTAACATTCAGCTTCAATCGAAATCATCGCAGGCATTGTACTTGAGATATCCCCGGCTTTTTTCAAAGCTTCCAGAGTACCCTTATAATTTTTATTGCCATATCTGGATTGAGCAATATAAACCCAGACTACAAGCTCCGTCTGCCCATTCTTTACGGCACTTAAAAATCGCTCTTCGGCATCAACAAACAAACTCTTTTTCAGCAGTACCAGTCCTGACAAAGTGTAATATCTTGCAAGATCGGCGTTTTTCTGTGAAGTGTCATAATTGTCAAGCGTATCGGAAGCGCGATCGTAAAAACCGTCTTTTATCAACATTGCAGCAAGAGTCAGGTAATCAACCTTCTCCTCAATATTTTCCTTCGGATACAAACTGCCGAACAAAGCGGTAATTAATAATATAAAAACCGTTTTTCTCATTGTCAGTTTAAATTGAATGATATTTTTTGTTTTGCCCATACTTTCACACTCTTTCCTTTATACATTGCCGGTTCAAATTTCCATTGTGTTACCGATGCAAGAGCCGCATCATCAAAAACTCCTGACGGTACTGATTCAAGAATCTGTGCTTTTTCAACATCTCCATTCGGAGTGATAAGAAGATTAAACAGAACAAATCCCGTAATTCCTCTTGCTCTCGCTTTCGGAGGATATTCAATCGGGGCTCCGCGCATTGACGGTCTCGGAGCAGAATCGACAGAATCATCTGTCATAATGGCATTGTCTGTATTTCCCAGTATTTTGTCATTCACAGCACTTTCCATTGATGAACTGAATTGAGGAAGTCCGAAATCGGCACCTGCAATGGATGACCCGATATTCGGAAGCGGAGTGAGCGGCGCAGATAGTGATTTTGTTAATGATTTCTTTTTTTCGCTTTGTCCGGGTTTCGGTTTCTCTTTTTTTTCTTCCTTTTTTACATCGAACTGTAAAGACTTTTCAATTGCAGCGGATACTGGTTTTTCAAGTGTTCTGTTCATCAGAATTACCGATGTAAAAACTAGTCCGGTACCGGCAATCATCCATAGAAAAGCGATAAAAAATTCACGAATTTTCATGTTCATTACCCTTCACCGGCTTCTTTTTCTGTTGCAACACCTATGTCCTTTGCACCGCCGAGCCTGCACTGATCTATTACTTCAATAAGTCTTTCCGAGGCGATTTTGCGGTCGGTAACAACAAGAATGCTTTTTGTAACGCCGAGTTTCATTATTTCACGGATTCTGCTTTGTAAAACCCATAGACGCACCGGTTCATTGTTAAGATACACTTCACCGCCTCTATCAATGTAAACACGGACAGCTTTTGAAGATGAAGCTTGAGCACTTGATGCCCCCGGTCTGTCCAGATCAATTTTGAAATCCCGCTGAAAAGTTGTGCTCACCATAAAAAATATCAATAAAATGAACACCATATCAATGAGCGGAGATATGTCTATTCCCTGAGCTGTCTCTTTTTTTTCTCTGAATTTCATACTTCCTCCGGCAATCTGCCATTGTCGGCAGATTCACTGCAAATAATATCTTTGATTTGTGCAAGCTCTCTTTCGAATGTTCTCTGGATACGGTCGAAGTGTCTTCCCATGACAAGGCCCGGAATAGCAACAGTAAGACCCAGCTGAGTCGTGAACAATGCCGCAGAAATACCCCCGGCAATACCACCGGACTGTGAATACATCGACACATCACCTAGCGAGTTAAATGTTTCTATCATCCCTGTAACCGTTCCAAGAAGCCCGAGAAGAGGAGCAACAACAACAATTGAATTGATAAGTACTGTCATTTTCGATATTTTTCTTGTCGTCTGGTAGAAAGCAAGATCAAGACTCTGCCTTATATCAGACGGATTTTGTTTCACTACTTCAAGAGCCGTTACAACTGCATTATCAATAACACCAGTCGGTGCGTGCTGAGTTTTTTCTTTGTATCTTTGAACCAGAACTCTTACACTTCTTGCCGAACCTCTTTTTAAAGCTGCAAACCTGATTCCGAGAGAAAACCACAGAATAAATGTAAGAATTCCAAGTGGATACATCACAAATCCGCCCTGCTCCATATAGTCGGCAATTTGTGAAAACAGATTATCCATCGCTCCTCTCCGCAGATGATTTAAATGCTTCGTAACAGTTGATCATCCTCAGAGCGCTTTTTTCCATCGCCCCTTTTATGTTTTCCGCCCAGCCGTTCAGCATATTGCCGAAAAAAAGCGCTGGAATTGCAACATACAGACCGAATTCTGTCGTAATGAGTGCAACAGAAATACCGCCGGAAAGCATTTTCGGGTCGCTGTTTCCGTATTCAGTAATAATATCGAATGTGGAAATCATGCCGGTAACAGTTCCAAGAAGTCCGAGCAAAGGCGCAATGGCAGCAAGAACAAGAATAAGGTTTCCAAAACGGTCGAGGTAACTGTTTTCATGGAGGATCGATTCAGAAATAATATCCTCCAGATGCTCTTTTTCCTTTTCAAGATTTCTGAGAGTTGCTCTGATAACTCTGGAAGTCGCCCCTTTGCTTGCTTTACATAGTTTTAATGCATCTTCAATCTTCCCGTTACTGACAAGAACATCGATTCTGCTAATGAGTTTTTCTCCTGTTGCACTGGAAATATAGAGAAATACCGCCCTTAACAGAACAAGAAACATGGCGACAATTCCTACTCCGACAATTACCCAGCTCAGTGTTCCGCCGCTTGTTGTATATTCAGAGAATGTTTTCTTCTTTTTCAGCTCGACACCCTTATCAATATTTTCAAAAATGAATATCTTCAAACTGCCGGGAGCTTTTCCTTCTGAGAACATTTTTGCCTCGTCATAAGTGGGATTGCTCTCCCATATCTTGAAGAATCCGTTTCCTGCCGGAACAAGGGCGCCGGCACCTTTTTCTGAAACACCGTATGCGGCTATATTCCCGACTTTCACAATAGTTCCATTTACTTTTGTACCGTCTTCGAGAAAAAACTGACCCGGTTCAAAGACAACTGATGATTTTTCAGTGAGAACTTTCACGGAATTCTGAAATGCGGCATCTATCTGTTCAGAAAAAGTGATCCCTTTTTCACCATTCTTTTCCGGTAGCGTAATGTTATATTTCTGAAGAGTAGCGGAAGCCTGCATAACGGTGCTTTCAAGTGAATCAATATTATTCAGCTCAGCTTCATTTTTTCTTTCTGTCATTGAAAGCATTTCAGCCAGACTGTCTGCTCTTGATGAAATTTGAAGCAGATTGTCCTGCAACTTGGAAATCTCAGAAAGCCCTTGAGAATTCCTTGTTTCTGATTCTTTATCAAGATCGTTAAGACGCTGTTCAAGCGATCTTTTCTCAGCTTCAAGAAAAGCAAATTCTTTTTTATAAGCCTGCTCTATGTCTCCTTCTGCGGAAAGCTTTTGTACTCCGGCAAAAAGAAAAACCGCCAGAATAAGGACAGTGGTATATCTCATTTGTTTCCTCCAACCGGACACAGTGCATTCGGAATTTCAAAATAACCTGTACGGATCTGCTTTTTCAATTGATCAAAAAGAATAAGGACCTGCTCTGTCTGCACTTTGCCGGTAAATGGAACATATTTAAAAGAGCTGTCTGTTTTTTTAACTGAACCGGCTGCCCCGTCAGAAGTTTTATAGAACATCATTACTGTCCCGATCCTTGCAACATCTGCGAGCTTTTCTTTACCATCGATTTTTATTGTCTGTCTGAATATTCCGTTCTCTCTGGTAAGTCTGAATTCATCTTCAACAAAAGACCATAGTCTTGCAACAGCGGAATAAGGAGATATCTGTCCGCTGTCCATTCCGGTTTTTAACTCGTCAAGCTCTTTAATTCTTTCTGCTGTCTTAAAAGGAATTTGTGTTATTATCAGTGCTTTCAATGCGATTATAGCATCATCAACAGGTTTTTTTAACGCTGTGGAATCAAAATCGGCAGTTGCGATCGAAGTTTTTTTCCTGTTAAGAGTCTGCTCAAGCTGTTTCACCCTTAACTGTTCTCTCTGGATTGACGCTTCAAGCTCTGTTTTCTGAAGTGAAATTGTTTTCATCCGTGCTTTCATTTCCTGTTTTTTATTTTCAACTTCGCTGTTTTTTGCTTCAACTTCACTCCGAAGACGGATAAGTTCTTTTGCAAGCTGTTCAGTGGAGTCAGAAGGATATAAAGGAACAGGGATAACCAGCAAAATCATTATATAAAGAAGTAGCTTCTCAACCGTTTTAATCAAAGAATGTTCAAATCTTAACACAAGTCATCTCCATAAAAAAAGGGATGCGGACTTTCCCGCACCCCGTTTGCCGTCCCCTCCCGGGGCACATTACATTAATTTGATACTGTTGAAATCCAGCCTGCGGTCCAATCATTTGCGCTGTTCTTGATTGCACCTATAAAATCGACGGCTTCAAAGAAAGCGTCAGCCGGTTTTACACCAGCACCGGGTGCCGGAGAGTCATTCTTGGGAATCCAGCCGTTAAGCTTAGGATCAGCTTCCATATTTCCATCCTGATTATTGAACCAGTCTTCAACAAGGAAAGGCTGTGTAAAACTTGCATCTTCGTCACCATCTTCAAAATTCTTTGTACAGTTGACAATTGAATTTACCATCTGAAGATTTGTCGGAGCAGTCGCATCAGGAGCATTGTTAAAAGTCTCTTCCTGATCGATATCAATGCAGTTCGCAACAAAACCGGTAAAGATCATGTTGTTAAGATGACCGGATGTTCCTTCACGAAGCATAGCTCCGCCTGTTGTTCCGGATGTTCCGTTCTTTCCGATCAAAGTGAAATTTGAAAGTGTAGGATTCGAACGGGGGGAATCGTCAGTTTTCTTATCATTGTTGTCAGCTTCAATTCCTTTATCTCCTGCTGTTTCTGACTGTTCACAAATTACGAACTGAGCTTTTCCGCTCCAACCGAAAGTCCAGTCAAAACAATCATCATCGGCATCTGTTAAAACAAGTCTTTTCACATTTACAGTTCCGCCGAAAAATTCAATACCGTCATCAAGTCCATGATTGACATGAATATTCTCAATTACAGTTTTGTTACCTACACCCTGAAGTGTGAGCCCGTTAAATTCTTTTTCTGAATTGATTTTAAATCCTGTAAATTCTATCTGAACGAATTTTAATACACCGCTGTTATCATCAGCTTTATCGCCGCCGTACCATTCAACACCTGTCTCAGCAAGACGCTGACACGGTGTCACTGCTCCTGCACAGTTAACCGGAGCAAATCCATTCAGCTGGATTCCACCCCAGTCGCCTGATTTGCGGGAACCTTCATCGGCATTTGATGTAAAAACAATGGGGTTTTCCTTTGTTCCTTCCGCCATAATTTTTGAACCGCGATTAATTACAAGAAAACTCCTCCCGAGAGTTCCTTCTATTCTTGTTCCTGGTTTGATCGTAAGAGTTGCAGTTTTAATTGACGCAGCAGCATCTTCTTTGTTTTCACCGATAGATACAGATTCTTTCAACACATAGATCATTGTTGAATAAAGTGTAAGATCTTCTGTGAAAGTACCAGTGAGTTCGCATACTTCTTTACCATTAAATTCACCGAGATCAGTCACTCCGGCTATCTCCGGGCATGTAGTCGGCTCTGTGTCGCCTGTGTCGCCTGTGTCACCCGTGTCGCCTGTGTCACCCGTGTCGCCTGTGTCACCTGTGTTACCCGTGTCGCCCGTGTTACCCGTGTTACCCGTGTCGCCTTTGTCGTCGTCACCGCAAGAAACAACTGTGAATAATAATGCAGCAAAAAGAATGGCAAGTAATGTACTCGACTTCTTCATTTCATTCTCCTCTCATTTGATTAATAATCTCCGTAAGGGAATTGCCCTTTTTACAATCCGGAGATTAGACCTCGATTGTTAGATTTAAATTAGAATGAAATAAGAAAACTGTATGGAAAACATTTATTTATGATTAGCTATTTAAGGACTTCCGGAGTGTTTACTGACTGTTTCTTGAAATATCTGAATGTCTGATGATCTTTCCGCCGATCAGATAATAAATATCTTCTGCGATGTTGACAATATGATCTGCCATTCTTTCGATATACCTTGAATAGCTTATGTAATTGATATAAACATTTATCTTACCGGGGTTTTTCATTATTTCTTCTTTGATGTTGTGATACATTGTACGGTGCATTGTGTCAATTCTCGCTTCGTCTTCAAATATTGATGTGACAAAAACGGGATCGTAATGAATGAATGAATTCAGCACATTTCTCAGCATATTCTGCACTGTTTCAGACATCCCCTTAAAATTGAACGGGATAGGAAGTCTTTCTTCACTTTCAAGAGCGACAACCCTCGAAGCCATATTGCCGGCAAGGTCCGCTATCCTTTCCATGTCGTTATTTATCTTCAAAAGCGCAATAATGAACCGCAGATCCCCCGCCACCGGCTGATAAAGTGCAAGCACTTTCAGGCATTCTTCCTCAAACACAACTTCACGGGTATCTATCGTGTTATCATTCTTCACGACGGTTCCTGCAAGATTGATATCATTTGTCAAAACTGCATTGAAAGCATTGGTCATTGCTGTTTCAACATGACCGGCAAGTTCAAGGAACTGACTTGTCAAAAACTGTTTCTGCTGTTCGATCATCATACCCTCCTAACCAAATCTTCCGGTAATATATTCCTCTGTCTTCTTTTCTTTCGGATTTGTAAAAATCTGCGTGGTTTCACCGTGTTCGATGATGTAACCTTTATAAAAAAACGCCGTGTAATCTGAAATACGGGCCGCCTGCTGCATATTGTGGGTTACAATAACTATGCTGAACTTATTTTTCAGTTTTTCGATAAGTTCCTCTATTTTCTGAGTTGCAATAGGGTCGATTGCGCTTGTCGGCTCGTCCATGAGAAGTATTTCCGGTTCAACTGCAATAGCTCTTGCAATACACAATCTCTGCTGCTGACCGCCGGAAAGAGCACTTCCGGGCTTGTTGAGCTTATCAGAAACTTCATCCCACAGCGCCGCACTTTTCAAAGCCGCTTCAACTCTCTCTTCTATTTCACTTTTTGATATTGAATAGTGCATTTTCAGTCCGTATGCGACATTATCAAAAACAGTCATCGGAAAAGGTGTGGGTTTCTGAAATATCATCCCTACTTTTCTTCTAAGTTCCAGAATATTGACAGATGGATCGAATATGCTTTTCCCGTCAATCAGCACATCTCCTGCGGCTTTCTGATCTTTGTAAAGTTCAAATATTCTATTGTAAGTCCTTAAATGTGTTGACTTTCCGCAACCTGAAGGCCCGATAACCGCAGTAACTGTATTTGCCGCTATTTCAAGGTTGTTATTAAAAAGCGCCTGATTGTCACCGTAGAAAAAGTTAAGATCTTTTGTAACAATTTTCGGATTTTCAAATTTCATCTTTTCGCCTCTCTCAGAAAAAAACGGGCACCAATATTAAGAATAAGTACTGTACACAATATCAGCAGTGCCGCACCCCACGCAATGGACTGCCAGTCATCATAAGGACTCATTGCATAATTATAAATTGTCACCGTGAGATTTGCCACAGGTTCATTGAGCGAATTCATCCAGAACTGACTGTTCATCGCTGTAAAAAGTATCGGTGCCGTCTCGCCGCTTATTCTTGCTACCGCAAGGAGAATTCCTGTAAGAAGTCCGGAACGGGCGGCTTTCATAACAATAAAAATCGTCGCTTTCCATCTCGGCACTCCTATTGCAAGAGCCGCTTCTCTCAATGAATTAGGAACAAGGGAAAGCATATCTTCAGTTGTTCTTGAAACTATCGGGAACATTATGACGGCAAGTGCCGCAGCTCCGGCATAAGCTGAAAAATGACCGGAAGGAAGAACCATGATCGTATAAATAAAAAGTCCTACTATGATCGACGGAACGCCCATTGTTACGGTAATAGTAAACCTGACAGCCTTGCCGAGCCTTGTATTAGTACCGAACTCGGCAAGGTATATCCCTGTCATCAACCCGAACGGAACACCTATTAAAGTTGCAATCAATGAAATGATAACTGTTCCGGTTATAGCATTTGCAAGACCGCCGCCTATAACTCCCGGAGGTGTGGGAACTTCTGTAAAAAACGGAATATTCCATGCACTGAAACCTTTCTGGAAAACTATCCAGAGTATCCATAACAGCACAAGAATTCCTGAAACAGCAGAAATTGAAGCAACTGTTTTTACAGTAATATCAATAGTTTTCCTTCGTATAAAAGAACTCGGTCTTATCATAGACCTGCTCCCATTTTCTTTTTAATATATCTCATCCAGAGCTGTGCAAAGATCTGAATTACAAGCGTCATTACAAGAAGTGTCAGCCCGAGCAGAATAAGTGAATGCATATAGACCGGATCTGTCGCTTCACCGAATTCATTTGCAATAGTTGAAGCAATCGAAGTTCCGGGAGCATAAAGAGAACTGCTGATCTGGTGAGCGTTACCGATAACAAATGTTACTGCCATTGTTTCGCCTATCGCCCTGCCCAGACCGAGAAATACTGCACCTATTACACCCTGAATTCCGTAACGCAAAGTGATTTTATGAGTAACTTCCCAAGTCGTTGAACCCATTCCGTAGGCTGATTCCTTAATTACCGATGGAACCATCATGAAAACATCCCGCATAACCATAGAAATGTAAGGAAGAACCATGATCGCAAGAATGATTCCAGCTGTCAGCATACCTATTCCCATCGGAGGACCCTGGAACAGTTTTCCAAAGACGGGAATACCTGCCAGATTCATCTTATCTGCAAGGAACGGCTGAATATGTTCTGACATAATAGGAGCAAGAACGAACATTCCCCACATTCCGTAAATTATACTTGGAACGGCAGCGAGAAGTTCTATAGCTCCTCCAACAACAGTGCTGACAGACTTTGGTGCAAATTCAACAAGAAAAAGTGCTATCATGACACTCATCGGAACTGCAACAACCAGAGCAAGAACAGTTGAAACGATCGTTCCGTAAATACTGCTGAACGCTCCGAATGTGTTCATCGCCGGATTCCAGTCTGAGCTTGTAAAAAATGAAAATCCGAATGTTTTTAAGGCAATACGGGAATTCCATGCAAGCATGACGATCATACCGGACATGACAAGCAGAACAAGAAATGCAGTGACAGCTGTAGAATTGACAAAAAAGGAATCTGCAAGCCTGTGTTTCGAGTGCTTAGAACGGACCATTTTCTATTTCCATACCTGCTGATTATTAACTTTTACACTGTTTTTCCATGAAGTATTGATAAGGTCAGTGATATTTTTTGTAAGCGGAACATAGTCAAGGGCAGAGGCCGATGCCGCACCGTTATTGAAGCACCAGTTGAAGAATGTGAGCATTGTGTTTATTTTTGCCGCAGCAGCCTGATTCTTATGAATAATTATGTAACTTGCTCCGGTTATAGGCCAGCTGTCACGCCCGGGCTGATCGACAAGTATCATCGCAAAAGCCGGAGCATTTTTCCAGTCTGCATTAGCCGCAGCCGCCTGAAAAGTATTTAATGATGGATTAACATAAACGCCTTCTTTGTTTTTAAGCTGAACTGAATTCATTTTGTTTGTCTTGGCATAGGCATATTCAACATAACCGATTGAACCGTTCATCTGACGGACATTTGCAGCAACGCCCTCATTGCCCTTTCCGCCCACTCCTGCAGGCCATTTTACTTCTTTTGAAGCGCCGATACTGCTTTTCCATTCTGGTGACACTGCCGCAAGATAGTTAGTGAATATCCATGTCGTTCCTGAACCGTCTGCACGGTGAACAACTATTATTTTTGTATCAGGAAGAGTTATTCCGCTATTTTCAGCAGCAATCTTCGGATCGTTCCAGGCAGTTATTTTACCCATGAAAATTTCTGCAAGAACTGAACCGCTAAGTTTCATTGAACCGGCTGTAACTCCTTTAAGATTTACAACAGGAACAACTCCGCCCACTATCATCGGAAACTGAGTAAGACCTTCTTTATCAAGCTCATCTTTTGTCATTGGAGCATCACTTGCACCGAAATCAACAGTACTCGCCTTTATTTGAGCAATTCCTGCACCTGAACCGACAGACTGATAATTTATCTTCGTTCCGTTCAATTTCTGATAATCATAAGCCCAGCGCATATAAAGCGGAGCAGGAAAACTTGCACCCGCACCATTTACCGTTTCAGCCGCCGTCAACATTCCGAAACCGATTAACACAAGCATTAAAACTACAAATCTTTTCATCTTCTTCTCCATACCGATAGTTTGTAAAGAGCCTTACTTTTCCATTTTCGACAACGGAAAATTACAGTTTATTTATGAAATCAGCGTGAACTCTGTGTTAAGAATCTGTTAGGGAATTATTTTCGTTTTTCCGCAGGGGCGAGATTTATTGTGTCCTTACTGCTCAGAGGGTAAGTTGGATTTTACCTTGCAGATACTGTTTGATAAGAATGTTTATAAGTGTCTGATAAGGAACTCCTATTTCTTCTGCTCTTTCCTGAATTTCGGCAAGTTCCTTTACCGGCAGACGGATACTCACAGGCTTGGTTCTTGCAATTGTTTTCTGTGCCGCTTTTTCAAGTTCAAGTTTCCTGTTATCCGATATTTTTGGAACTCCGGAATCAAGAAGACTTAACAATTCTTCTTTTTCAGCTTTTTCTTCCGGGGTCAAACCATTTTTTTTACTCATTTTGCTCTCCATTTTATTTCTTTTGTCGCTTTTCTGCTTGGATATATCGTCTTCAAAAACAAATTCTCCCCGTCCCGAACATAAGGAACAATATAAATGTATCCGCTCACATCAACATACATCACTCTCTGTTCCGGATATTTTAACTTATCCGGATGCGGCACATCTGCAACCAATCCGCCAGATTGAATAATCCTGACAATTTCATCAAAACTTATTCCACGATCTTCTTTCAAGGATCTGTTCTTATCTTCATTCCATAAAAACTCCATAAGACACCCCATTGTAATTCATAGTATATACCTTGTCAATACCCAAACAACAAACAATTAATTTTGAAGTTTATTTAGTACCCAACTATTTGTCAAGCTAACTGGTTGTATTTGCTATGGTAAATTTACAGTTGCAATTGAAATACCGTTTGCCGCTAGCGTGGTATATGAATTTTAAAGACTGTTCCGATTCCGACGGTGCTTTCGACTGTGACTGTTCCGTTATGAAGCTGGGCGATATGTTTGACTATCGAGAGTCCTAGTCCTGTTCCTCCCATTGCACGGCTTCTACCTTTATCAATGCGGTAGAATCTTTCAAAAAGCCTCGGCAGGTGCTCTTCCGGAATACCGGGTCCGTTATCAGATACGCTTATTATTGTGTTTGAAGAGGTGTTTTCCGCCGCCACTTTTATTTCTGCATGATTCTGGCTGTACTTGACTGCATTATCAATAAGGTTGACGATCGCAAGTTCAAGCATTCCGGGATGAACTTCTAATTTGACATTTTCAGCACAAGATACTGTAACTGTTGAATTTTTCTGACTGATCTTCTGTCCGCAAAGCTGTGTGGCAGATTCCAGCAATGACTTAAGATCCACTTCTTCTTTCTGGAGCGCCTGTCCCGAGTCCTTCGATTCTATCCTCGAAAGCACCAGCAGATCATCAATTATGCTGTCAAGTCTGCCTGCCTGCTTCGAAATTATATCAAGGAACGGTTTGGCAGCTTCGGCATCATTTATAGCTCCGTCACGCAATGTTTCTACATATCCTTTAATTGAAGTGACAGGTGTTTTCAATTCATGCGAAACATTTGAAACAAAATCCCGTCTGATAGTTTCAAGACGGTTCAGATTTGTGTTGTCACTTATAACCAGCAGGGAACCTTCGATAGTGCCTTCCATACCTTTCATCGGTGTTGCTCTCATTTTCAGGATGGTTTGCCGATTTGTTCCGTAAAAACATTCGCCTTCGACCTGAACAGACTCGGATCTCGAACGGTTAATAAGTTCAATGATATAAGGATTCCTGATAAAATTTCTGATGTTAACGCCTGCCACATCTTCTTCATCAGAGATGCTGAAAAATTCTTTTGCCCTGAGATTCATTTCAACAATAAAATCGCTATTATCAAGGGCAATAACACCTTCATCCATATTGGAAAGAACTGTAGCAAGCTTACTCTTTCCTGTCTGTTCTGCGTTTATAGTCTGAGAAAGTTTCTGTGCCATTGCATTCATTGCAACGGCAAGTCTTGAAGTTTCAGCAAAAGTGGAACCGGGAATTCGATACGAAAGATGACCTGATTCAAAGGTTCTGGCTCCGTCTTCCATTGAGCGCAAAATACTTACAATATAGCGGGTTACGAAAAAAAGCAGGACTGCCGCAACAGAAAAAAGGAGAAAGAAAGGAACGAGAAGTGAAACATATGTTTTTGACATTGTTTCTCTCAAGGACTTCAAAGGTTTTGAAATTCTTACTATCCACCTCTGCCCGTCAGACATTGGAACAGCTGTTGCAAAATATATCATGTCCTTGTTCAAGGTTGAGCTGTATCTTATTGAATATCCTGAATCATTTTTGAAAGCTTCTATTATTTCAGGTCTGTCCAGATGATTTGACATCAGTGATGAATTTTCATCTGAATCAGCCGCAACAGATCCGTCAGCCCTTATAAGCGTTATTCTTGATGAATTTATTTTGCGGAGCTTTTCGAGAACATTATTGAGAGTTTGGGAATCATTTTCAGGAAGCACTCGCATTATTTCTTTTACCAGCTCACCTTCAACAGTAAGCTCTTCTTTTGTGCTTTCAGAGAAAAAATTCCAGAATATGTTTGAATTATACATTCCGAGGATCAGAAGTACCAGCGTAAGAACAAGTGCTGACGAACCGAAAAGATAAGTAAAAAGAGATATTTTACGCATGGTTACTCTCCTCAGTTAAGGCTGATCAGTCTATTAGAACTTCGCAGATATGTCAACCTGCACAAGGTGTTCTTTCACTTTTTCAGGAGAATCAGATTCTTCTGTTCCTGAAATATCTTCATTTGCAGTAAATGAATAAATATATGTTGCGGTAAGAAATGTGTTTTTAAATATTGCAGCAGTAGCAGAAGCTTTTATTGCAGATATATTCGGTGCTCCGTCAAGAAAATCTGCATCAGTAAACACCGGGAACCATGCAACAGCCTGAAACTCACGGTAAAGTGCTGATATCTGGAAATCACCGAGATTCTTCAGATCTTTTGTTCCCCCTTTGATTCCGGCAAGATATGCAAACTTTTCATCTGCAATACTACCGAGATATTTACTTTCAAGCGGAGAAGTATTCATTGTAAACTCACCAAAAACTCCGGCAGTATATTTTTTTCCGAAAAACCAGCTGCTGGCAAGTTCAATATTGAAGGCACGGTAATTCACATGGTTTGTAACATAATCTGCCACAGTCTGTCCCTCAGGTGTTGAAGCGTTGAAAACTTCGTACTGCAACCTTACAGGATGATAGTACGCAAAAGCTATTTTTGTATCTGTCAGATTGTTTTTAATGCCGGTACCAAGCTGTACAAACACCATGACCGGATCATTCCACGATTTGTCAAGCGATCCGTCATCATTTTTCGGGGCTTTCACTTCATCGAGAACAAAAGCTCCGCCGTTAAAAAATAATGAGGTGGAAGCAGGAAGCTCAAAATTTAAAGCTAAAGCACCTCCTTCCGGTGTAATATCGCTATCCCAGACGAGCTGTTCAGTCGTGAAAATCGGGTTTTTCATTTTTCCTCCGATAAGCGAAATACCTTTGTACGGAGTCACTTCACCGTAAGCATAATCGATCCATATAGGCTTTCTTGAAAAAAATCCTTCAAAAGTCTGGTTTGTTGAACGGGGATCATTGCCGATCGGAATGCTTATTTTTTTACCGCTTGTGATCTGGGATGGAGAAATAGTGGTTGATGCAGAACCTGATGCAAGACCGAAATTCACCTTCACCCAGTCATTGACAGTTGCTCCGATCCCGAAACGCATTCTGTATCTCATTCTGCTGCGGTCAAGAGTATCAATCTTGCCATCTTCGTCATTTTCTTTAGTAGCATTCTGATACTGATATCTGAGACGGAAATCTCCTTTAAGTTCGATCTTTGATATCCATTCAGGAATCTTGGATTCTTCTTTTTTTTCAACTTTGGCATTATTCTCTTCACCTGTGAGAGTCAGCATCATTAATACCACTGAAATAATAACGATCACTCTTGCCATTTTCGTCTCCTTTGTTAAAAAACTGTTGATAAAAAGCTTCGACACAGTGAATATTCCGTTATGAAGTTAATTAAAAATGAAGACAATGTTAATATTCTGTTAATCGCTTAGATTTTTTATAAAAGCAGTAAGTACCGTAACAGCGTTCTCCATCCTGAGAATAGGAGTCTTTAAAGAGAAAATACGGAAGTTCTTTGAAATAAAGAAATCAATCTCATTCTTTGTAAAGCCGCCTTCAGGTCCTATCCAGAGGATTTTGGATGTGTTGGTTCCGATCTTGTAACTCATTAGGTTTTCTGAAGAATATGGATGGACAACAATGTGATCGCCTTCAAGATTCGCTATTTCTTCTGCAATTGCAATATTGATCTGCGGAAGATGTCCTCTTCTTGACTGTGAAGCCGAGGAAACAACGATTGTTGACAGCCGTTTCATTTTTTTTTCAATTTGAGAAATGGAAGTGTTGGAAAGCTCGGCTCTGAAAAGGTAGAATTCATCAGCACCTGCTTCAACACCGTTCCTGATGGACTCTTCAACAGCATTAATATCACCGATTGCAATCGCTACAATGATCTTCGAACTCGAAGTGACGGGATTTTCCTTTCTCACAATAAGAAATTTCGGCTCATGTCCGTGCATTTCAAGCTTTGTTTCATAAACAACGCCCAGAGTTGAAAAATGAACGACAGCACCTTCTTTAAGCCGTCTCACCTTGAGAAGATACCTGATTTCATCTTCCGAAATTGTGATATAGCCGTCTTTTATTGTCAGAGATTCCCTTACCAGATATATCATGATCTTTTAATTATAAATTTCATAAGTTCCTTTTTCTGTTTCTCATCTTCAAAAAGGAATTTCAAACCGACTGACATATTTTTATTAAGGTCAGCTTTGTCTGGAATATTCCTGAGTATCACAGCCTTTATCAAAAACTGTTTGCCGAAAACCGTATCACTGAAAATTATAAGAACTTCATCACCGACAGGCAGCGTTTCATCCGTTTCCACACACATTCCGAGAAGACTTATATCAAGTGTTTTATATTTTTTTGTCATATTGCGTATGAATATCTCAATCGGGATTGTGATGGATATTCTGGGTTGTGCCCTTTTTTCGCTGTAATCTGACTTTCTGATATCTATTTTATATTTTTCAGCCAGATCGGGCCGTATCTTTATGTAATTGCCTCCCGCCATCTCATCATCAATGTTACTGAGCTCTTCTCTCAGTTCATTGAAATGCAGTTTCAGGAGTTTCATGGAATTTTTATCAAATTCTATTCCTATACCTGCCGGAATGTGCCGTCCCGGTATATTAATATCCTTCATTCTCTTCCATTTTACTTCACCCGCAAGATCCAGCGTTCTTCCGAAATTTCGAATAGAAAGAGATACCTCGATGCTATCGCCTGTTGAAATTTGTGTCAGATTATCTATCAGTTTCAAAGGAACAGAAATCTCATCTTTCTTAGCACTACTGATGAATGTCTCTTTGAAATCTTCCAGCGTTTTTACAGTGATAGCAATTTTTATCATGTAAACAATGCCTCCACAAAATCGTCAGGATTAAATGGTCTGAGGTCATCCAGTGATTCACCGGTTCCGATGAGGTAGACCGGAAGTCCCAGCTCCTTAGCTATTCCGATAATGACACCGCCTTTTGCAGTACCGTCAAGTTTTGTCACTATAATTCCGGTTATATCGACAGCTTCGCCGAACTGCCGTGCCTGTGACAACGCATTCTGACCGTTGTTTGCATCAACGACAAGAATAGTTTCATCGGGAGCATTCTCCCTTGCCTTTCCTATTACTCTTTTCACTTTACTCAGTTCATCCATAAGATTAACTCTGTTCTGAAGTCTTCCGGCAGTATCGACAAGAACAATATCAGCATTCCTGCTTATTGCACTTGTGATCGCATTATGAGCAACAGATGCAGGATCTGCGCCGTCTTTGTCACTCACAACCGCACAACCGCTCCTTTCGCCCCATATCTTCAACTGTTCAACAGCTGCGGCCCTGAAAGTATCAGCAGCGGCAAGAATACATACTCTGCCTTCCGAAACAAATCTGGATGCAAGCTTGCCGATAGTCGTTGTCTTTCCTGCACCGTTGACACCTACCATTAAAAAAACGGCCGGCTTGATCTCAATAACAGGAAGTTCACGATGAACTTCACGAAGAACCGTTCTTATTTTTTCTTTTATAAACAGCCTGACATCATCACCGCTCTTGAAAGATCCTCTCGCCGATCTAACTTCAGTCATAAGCCATTCGACAGTTGTGACACCTATATCTGCGGTGTAAAGTATCTCCTCAAGTTCTTCAATAAGAGCATCATCAACAACAGAATTCTTGAAAAGACCCAATAATTTTGACATAAAGCCGCCTTTTGTCTTTTCAAGCGCATTCCCAAGTTTGAATTCCTTTTTTTCCGGCTCAGCGTTCACTGGTTCGAAATCCGGAACTTCATCTATACCGGGAGCAATAGGTTCCAGCTCTATCGGATTGTGTTCTGCTGTTGATTCTATCGTCAGATCTATGGTCACTTTTCCGGAAAACTGTTCTTCATGTTCAGGTGTTTTTTCAATCTCAGGAACAGCTGTTCCGGGTTTTTTATCAGGATACAGAATAACAATCACAAGAATTACAAAAAGAAAAGCCGGAATTATGTAAAAAAATAGTTCGCCGTTATTGAAACTGGTCTCCAGCCACATTATAACATTCATGGAGTTTCCTCTAAAATTATTGTAATAAAATTACACTGTTTCATTGCTAAAGTCAAATTAATACCTGTAGTGGTCAGGCTTGTACGGCCCGTTTTTAGACACGCCGATATAACTGGACTGTTTATCTGAGAGTCTGGTCAGAGATACGCCGAGTTTGGCAAGATGAAGTCTTGCAACTTCCTCATCAAGATGCTTAGGAAGACGATAGACCCCTGTTTCATAGTTATTTTTCCAGAGATCAAGCTGTGCAAGCACCTGATTTGTAAAGGAATTGCTCATTACAAAACTCGGATGACCGGTAGCATTGCCGAGATTGACAAGTCTTCCTTCACTGAGAAGTATTATTGAATGACCATCCGGAAACTGGATCCTGTCAACCTGAGGTTTGATGTTGATCTTACTTATTCCGGGAAGTGCGAACAGAGCGTCAACCTGAATTTCGTTATCGAAATGACCGATATTGCAGACTATTGCCATGTTTTTCATCTTTTTCATGTGATCTACTGTTATTATATCGCAGTTGCCTGTCGCAGTAACAAAAATATCAGCCTCTTCAACTGTTTCCTCAACAGTCCTGACCTCATAACCTTCCATGGAGGCCTGTAAAGCGCATATCGGATCTATTTCTGTAACAACAACTCTAGCACCGAACCCTGACATCGATCTGGCGCATCCTTTGCCGACATCGCCATATCCGCAGACAACGACCATTTTACCGGCGACCATTATATCCGTGCCTCTTTTCAGACCGTCGGCAAGAGATTCACGGCATCCGTACAGATTATCAAATTTCGATTTTGTAACCGAGTCATTAACATTTATAGCCGGGAAAAGAAGCTCGCCTTTTTCCATCATCTGGTAAAGTCTGTGGACACCTGTAGTCGTTTCTTCGCTTACACCCTTGATATCTTTAACAATTCTGTGCCATTTTGTTTTATCTTTAAGATATTCGCTTTTTATCAGGTTGATAATTATGCTCATTTCTCTGTTATCTGTTCCGGCATCAAAAATCGAATTATCGTTTTCATACTGAAATCCTTTGTGAATAAGCAGAGTTGCATCTCCACCGTCATCAACTATCAGGTTAGGTCCGAGACCATCAGGGAAAGAAAGCGCTTTTAAGGTGCAGTCCCAGTATTCTTCAAGAGTCTCACCTTTCCATGCAAATACAGGAATTCCGAGATCAGCAATGGCGGCGGCGGCATGGTCCTGTGTCGAGAAAATATTACAGCTTGCCCATCTTATGTCTGCTCCGAGTGCAGAAAGTGTCTTTATCAGCACTGCTGTCTGTACGGTCATATGAAGGCTGCCGGTTATTCTTACACCTTTCAACGGTTTTTCTTCACTGTACTTTTTAACCAGCGCCATCAGCCCCGGCATTTCTATCTGAGCAAGCCCGATCTCTTTATGTCCAAATTCCGCAAGTGAAATGTCTCTGACCATAAAATCCTTCATTTTTTCCTCTCAAAAAATAAACTGTTAAAAAACTTTAAAACACGAAGTAGTATCATAACATTCCCGAGTAGTCAATTATAGATCTGCAATACACTATATAATCGTCCTTGACATTTTTCACAGCTGAAATATAATGGCGCGTGTATCAATACTTAATATTTTTGTATATGAGGATTACATGAAAACAAAAATTATCGGAATCATCATCGTACTTTTTATTTTGATCTCCTGCGATGACGGGAAAAAATCAAAAACAGATGATCTTGTTGATGTCACCGACACCGAAGTGACTGATGAACTTCCTGATAATGTCATTCCAGATGATTTCACTCCTGCTGACAAAGACAGCGAAAAAACCGACGATGCAAAAATAGACGAGGAACAGGATGTTGATACTGTAATACCTGACAGTAATGACGAAACCGAA
>DAOQAY010000025.1:6436-26530 GCA_035354435.1 bacterium | reverse complement strand
ATCATTTAAATATTTATGACTTGTTCCAAGAATCACAACTCTTTGATATTTCTGACCTTTGAGCGTTTTAAATCCGCAAGCCGCAGTAGCTCCGCTGTAAATGAAACCAGCGTGGGGAACGATCAGCCCGAGGATGTTTTTTCCGCTGTTCTTAAATTGAGGACACTCTTTTTTATCAAACTCTTCCATCATGCTCAAAAGCTCAGTCTTTTCGGAAGGATACCACATTCCGGCAACTGCTGGCTTTCTTATGATTTTCTTTTCCCACATACCGTATATTTCACCTCCGCAGTAACCGCATTTTCCGTTCTTCATGTGATCGGAAGTTATTGTAAAACCGTCTCTTTCTATGACTTTTTTACCGCAGTGAGGGCATATTGTGTCCTCTCCGTCGGCACTTTGCTGATTTCCGGTATAGACAAAGCGCATTCCTTCTTTTATCGCCATTTCCCTTGCGTTCTCAACTGTTTCTACTGGTGTCGGCGGTCTGTCTTTTAATTTGTAAGCTGGAAAAAATCTTGAAAAATGAAGCGGCGTGTCAACACCAGTGTTTTCCTTTACCCATTTGATAAGTGCCAGAATTTCTTCGGGTTTGTCGTTGGCTCCCGGAATTATCAGATTTGTGATCTCAACGAATACTCCAGCTTTTTTCATCGTTTTTATTGTTTCAAGAACCGGATTCAGCGTTGCACCGGAATATTCAGTATAGAACTTGTCAGAAAATCCTTTGAGATCGACATTCGCCGCATCGATATACTTAATAAGTTCTTTCAGCGGTTCTTGATTAATATAGCCATTCGTAACCATTATCGTTTTAAGTCCATTTTCTTTTGCAAGACGCGCGGTTTCAAGCATGAATTCATAAAAAACGATAGGTTCGTTATAAGTGAAAGCGACTGATTGACTGCCGCTTTTTATAGCATTTTCAACAACTTGCGAAGGAGTCATTGCTTCAAACGGAACATCATCGGGAGAGTTTTGCGATATTGTCCAGTTCTGGCAGAAATTGCAGTGAAGATTGCACCCTGCGCAACCTATTGAATATGTTGAACTTCCATACAGAAAATGGAATAGCGGCTTTTTTTCGATCGGATCGACATTCACCGCAACCGGTTTTCCAAATGACATCGCATAAAGTTTTCCGCCGGTATTCTTTCTCGCTTTGCATGAACCCCATTGTCCGTCATCAAGCTTGCAAAAACGGGGACACAGGTTGCATTTTACTGAGTTGTTCTCTGTGCTTTCATAATATTTTGCTTCGACCATCCCTTTCATTGGTTTCACCTCAATATTTTCATCTTTTTTTAATGATACTCCGACAACAACCGCAACGATAAGAATAATTATTGCGGCAATTTCCAGCTTAAGCATGTTCATCTCGCAAAGAAGGTTTTTAACCTGAAAATAACGATGTATTCTAACATTTTGATAAAAAGTTACAAGTCGGATCAATTTGACATAATTTAACGGCACGGTATCATCAGCAAGTTTTTTTTAATTCCGGAGATTAAAATGACAATTGCCACTATTATTGGAATGATGGCCGCGTTTTGTACCACAGTTTCGTTCATTCCTCAGGTTGTGAAAACGGTAAAAACCCGTCAGACCAAGGACATCTCACTTTCCATGTACATATTTTTCACAGCAGGAATCCTGTTCTGGCTTATTTACGGAATAATGATAGTTGATGTTCCCATAATCGCCGCAAATACAGTAACTCTGGTACTCACCGGAACAGTTCTTTTCCTGAAGATCAGAAACGGCTGATTTTCCAATTGATATTTCTTTTCCTCTAAATATAATAGAAAACCGCAGTGTGTGTTTATATAGCAGTTTAAATTGGGGGATTTCATGAAAAGGCTTGGATTCATTGTATTATTGCTTGTTGTCGGAGTTGTTTTCAGTTCATGCATCAAGAATGAAGAGGATGCGACTGATGGCGAAAATGTTATCAAAGATGACGAAAATAACACAAATCAGGACAAAGATCAGATAAATGATGCTGCTGTTGAAGATTCTGATGTCGTTACAGAAGGTGATGCAATACCTGATATTGATACAGGCGGGATAATCATCGAGTGTACTCCCGGTGAAACAAAAGAGTGTTATGAAGGTCCGAGCAGTGCAAAAGGTGTGGGTCTGTGCAAAGCCGGCATAGCAACATGTGTTGTCGACGGAACTGACTGGAGCGAATGTGTCGGTCAGGTGCTTCCTAAAGCTGAAATATGTGGTGACGGAATTGATCAGGACTGTGACGGTACAGATACAACCGAAGCAACTGTTGTTGATATTGACGGTGACGGTTTTAATTACTGCAACGGCGACTGTTGTGAAACTTCATGGGATTGCAAAGCAGAAGATCCGAGCAGAGTAAATTCAGGCGCTTACGAGTTTGAAGACAACAAAATTGATGATAACTGTAATGGCGAAATTGATGAAAAGACAATTTGCGATGAAGGTCTTGCTCTTGCAGTTGATGATTATCCCGGAAATGCAATGAAACTTGCAAAAGGTATGGGAATGTGTGCAGGCCTTGAATCTGCAGAGCTTTCGCTTGCAGGTCCTGCTGCAACTGAGACAATTGACAAGAACGGTTCCCAAAATTGTGGTTGTTCGGATAATTGCAGTTACGACAAAGTAAGCAGACCGAGTCTTTCGATGCCTTATTATGATGATAAATACAAAACATTTGCAGTCGAGCCTAAATTCGGTGATGCAATGACTCCGCTTGAAGGCTCTGCATTGTCAATCCTTTCAACTGGTGACTGGGACACTCCTACCGGCGATGCAAGCTGTGCCGCTCTTGAAGCCGGTGACATGAAAACAGCGAGCAAAATTCCTGAAGACTGGATAAATATGATGCCTTCATGTGAAATTCCAAAATCTCCTTCATGTGGCGGGCAGACTCCTCAGTCAGGACTTACAAATCAGTGCGCAGGAAAGGAAATTCCGTATGTTCAGGATCCTGTTATGCTCACAGTTAAATTGAAAGTTCCAACCAATGCGAGAGCTTTTGAATTTAACCTTTTCTTTATGTCAATTGAATACCCGACAACAGTGTGCAATGGAAGTAATTACAACGATTTTTTTATTGCTTTGCTTGATTCTACATATAATGAAAAAAATCCGGGTGCGGAATATATGAATCCTTATGACAAAAACCTTGCAAAGACTGCAAATGGAAATCCAGTTGGAGTTGATCTGGCGCCTGAAGGTCTTTTCACAGCATGTAATCCTACTTGCAAAGGGCCTCTTGGCGCAAGTAATAAATATGCACAGTTCTGCACAGATGATTTCATTCTTGCTGGAACCGGATTCGAGTCTCAGACTGTTATGGGAATTTGCAGCGGAAGTGGCGGAACGGGCTGGCTTAAAACAACAGGCAATGTAGAGCCGGGTGAAGAGATCACGCTTAGATTTGCTATTTGGGAACAGGGATCGGTCGATTACGGCGATGATCATTCATGGGATTCAACAGTTGTTCTTGACGGTTTCAAATGGCTTCCAAGACCAGGCAAACCAGGAACTGAGCAGAAGTAGGTTCTCAGTATTTAAATCGGGGGATTTTATGAAAAGTTTCTTATTTGTTGCGCTTCTGCTTGTCACAGGTCTGTTTTTCAGCTCATGTATAAAGGATGACACAGACCCTACTGACAGCGAGAACATTATTAAAGATGACGAGAGTAACACAAATCAGGATAAAGATCAGACAAATGATGATGCTGTTGAAGATTCTGATGTCGTTACAGAAGGTGATGCAATACCTGATATTGATACAGGCGGGATAATCATCGAGTGTACTCCCGGTGAAACAAAAGAGTGTTATGAAGGTCCGAGCAGTGCAAAAGGTGTGGGTCTGTGCAAAGCCGGCATAGCAACATGTGTTGTCGACGGAACTGACTGGAGCGAATGTGTCGGTCAGGTGCTTCCTAAAGCTGAAATATGCGGTGACGGAATCGATCAGAACTGTGACGGAGAAGATACTACGGTTGACAATGTTATTGATATTGACGGTGATGGATATAATTACTGCAACGGTGACTGCTGCGAAACATCATGGGATTGCAAAGCAGAAGATCCGAGCAGAGTAAATTCAGGCGCTTATGAATTTGATGACAACTATATTGATGACAACTGCAACGGCGAGATAGATGAAAAGGCATCTTGTGACACAGGTCTTACCCTTGCGCTTAACGATTATCCCGGCAATGCTGAAAAAATGGCTAAAACAATGGGTATCTGCGCCGGGCTTGTTTCAGCTGAAATCTCACTTACCGGAACTCCTGTATCTGAATCCATTGCAGATAATCAGTGCGGAGGGGAAAACGGCAGTTACACCAAAGCCGACCGTCCGAGCCTGACAATGCCTTATTATGATGCAAACTATCAGACTTTTGCTGTCACTCCTGTTTTCGGAACGGCAATGATACCGCTTGAAGGATCTCAAGTATCTGTTCTTTCAACAGCAGACTGGGATAATCCGACAATGGATGCAGCTTGTGCAACTCTTGAAGCAGGTGACATGAAAACATCAAGCACGATTCCGGAAGACTGGATCAATATGATGCCCGGTTGTGAAATTCCCAAAGCTCCTTCTTGCGGCGGACAGGCTCCTCAGACAGGGCTTACAAATCAGTGCTCTGGAAAGACCATCCCTTCAGTTCAGGACCCGATAATGCTTACGATCAAAATGAAAGTGCCCACAAATGCGAGAGCTTTTGAATTCAATCTGTTCTTTATGTCAATTGAATATCCGGGTACTGTCTGCAGCAGTAGTAATTACAATGATTTTTTTGTTGCACTTCTTGACTCGACATATAATGAAAAAAATCCCGGTGCTGAATATATGAACCCGTATGATAAAAATCTTGCAAAAGACGATTTCGGGAATCCTGTCGGAGTTGATCTTGCACCTGCCGGACTGTTCAAGGCATGCAGTACAACCTGTACGGCAATGGGAAGCAACACTAACAAATGGGGTTTTTGTACCGGTGATGAAATTCTTGCCGGAACAGGTTTCCAGGCATCAGGAACAGGAATGTTCTGTACTGGTCACGGCGGAACAGGCTGGCTGAAAACAACAGGAAATGTTGAACCTGGAGAGGAAATAACATTGAGACTGGCACTTTGGGAACAGGGTGAAGTAGGTTACGGTCCTGATCATTCATATGATTCTACAGTCGTTCTTGACGGTTTTAAATGGCTTCCAAGACCCGGAAAGCCAGGAACTGAGCAGAAGTAATACCATTTAACTCTTCAAACATACAATGCTTTAATTACAAATTTTTAGTTTCACCTTATTTTTCCTTGACAAACAAACATGGTTCTGGTAAATATCCCCCCGCTGGTGCCCAGGTAGCTCAGTCGGTAGAGCAGAGGACTGAAAATCCTCGTGTGGGCAGTTCGATTCTGTCCCTGGGCACCACTTTCCAACTTTTTCAACCTTAACTCTTTTATAAATATCATTAGAAATGAAAGTTCTTTATTAAAGATTTTTAGAAGATATTAAACAGAATATACAGGTGTAAGTATTTGAAACTTATAGGTAAATTATAATATTATTGCTGAACAGCCGGAATCTTTTTTGGATTTTGTATTTTCATCTGGAACCGGATCATCTTCAAAAGATGATTCATCGCCAACTTCGCTATCAGAACCTGAAAGGCTATCTTCATCTGAAACAATAGTGTCATCATCATTTCCTGAACCTATTAGTACGCACTGAGAATCAACACATTCCGCAGTTTCGTCATAACAGTCTGCCGCAGTTGTGCATGGCATTGAACAGACATTTTCTTTTCCGTTATAAACACCATGACATTTCATCTGCATCTGTCCACCGAAACTTCTGCAGTCAGCATCTTCTTCACATGGAGGCATACAGATCTGATATTCGCCCTGACCACCAAAGCTGACAAGAACACACTGTGCACCCTGATCACCGCAAGCAGGGTCGTCCGAACACATTTTTACGCAGAATCCGTCAGGGATCTGGGTTATGCACATTGCATCATATTTGCAGTCTTCATCTGTTTCGCATGTTCCGCCCGGTTCAGAAGGATTGGCTTTACACTCTCTTTCAACAGTACAGTATGAACCTGCAGCACAGTCATCATCGCTTTCACATTTGGGGAAGCATTTTCCCAGTAAAGGATCATTACAGACAAAACCTGCCGGGCAGGGATTTTTATCATTACATTCAAGCAGACAGTTTGAATCGGCCTGAGCACTTGAATATTCTCCAGTTCCGTCCGGACATGCATAAGTTGAGTTTTTAATTGTGCAGTATCCTGCGGTGAATTTATATGCCTTGTAATCTCCGGTAAGACACTCAACATCTGATTCCGGGAAATCAGCATTTGCGCAGTCTGCGTTTTTTGTACATTTTGCAGAAACTTTTGAGATATCCTTTACAAAACCTTCATCAACAAAACCGTCACAGTTGTCATCTATATTATTGTCGGTTTCTTCAGCTACAGCCGCACATGCTTCAAGTCCAGCGGCAAGCCTTGCTGCTTTTAGGACATTAACTCTTCCATAACCGAATTTTACGCTGTGACCGTTTTCATCCCAGAAACCTGTCTCAGGATTGATCTTGTCAGAACTTTCGTGAATTATTGTTGTTGCTTCTTCCAGCGTAAGTGCCGGATTTATTGAGAATATTACACCAAAAAGACCTGTAACTACAGGAGCGGCTGAAGATGTTCCGCTGAACTGGTTTGTATAATCATCGTCAAGATCACCGTAACCCACAAGATAAGCAGTTGAAATGCCGAGTATCGGGTTCATGGAAAGTGTCGGAGCTATTATATCAAGAGTTGCGCTGAAATTTGAATAAGGAACTCTTGTGTCCCATGCTGTTGATCCGCCGACACTTACAACTTTTGCTTCAACATCAACATTGTTCCTTTTAAATTTGAAAAGCTTGTCAAGAAGCTGGTAGTATGAAGCGTCAACACCGTCATTTCCGCTTGCATAGATAATTGCACCGCCAAGACCGTTTCTTCCATTCTGCATAAAATTTGTGTGACTTTCAATTTCTGCTGCTGTCACTGGAACATCGCCCATGCCTGCCATCGGACCAAATGAGCAGTTGATAGCGCCTATTGTCGGATCGTCAACATATTTCTGATAGACTTTAAGCACTTCAGTTTCGTCAGTAGCACTACTTGAACCGCCTTCCATGTAAGTTACAGGATAGATGTTGCACCACGGGCATACACCGGCAGTACCGATATCGTTGCCTTCAGCGGCGCTGACACCTGCACAATCGGTTCCGTGTGAATATCCGCCTGTTCCATACATCGGATCGTCAACAACCACTCCTGGATTTCCAGTTTCGCCGGGGTGAACCATGTTGTAACCGTCTTCAAGTTTGTTTTTAAGGTCGGGATGAGCAAAATCCACACCGCTATCCATTATTGCTATTTTTGCAATTTCAAAATCAGGAAGATTGCCGTCTTCAATGGAATTGTAAATAAATTCAATTGCCTGTTCGAATTTGATGTCGGCATTTTCAAGAGTGGGAAGGTTTTTTGTATAAGGATCAATTGCCGTTCCTGTATTTTTGAGAGACCACTGGTACCCGCTTTTAAAATATTTGTCATTGATGGGAAATTTCACCGGGTTTGCGCGGTATGCCATCTGTCTGATAATGTTAGGGAAAGCAAAGCCGTCACCGTTTTCAACAATGGATGCTGCAATTTTAACGCTGTCTCCAGTTGTTTCAAACTGATAAAGATTGTAACCTGTCAGAATTTCAACAAGTTTCAGGTTATACTTTTTTGCAATATAATTGATGTCTTTTTTTCCACCGTAAAAAAGTTTGCTGTCTGCAATAATCGTGTTGGCACCTGAAAGATAAACAGGTAGACTGCCGGCACCATTTTTACTGATTACGACAAATTTTTCGCCGAAATTCCATTTAAGTGAATAATTTTCAGGAGCTTTTAATGCGGCGGCTGTCAATTTCTGTGCATTTACCGCCTGGTTTCTTTTCAATTCAAAAAATGAGCCGTCTCTTCTGTAGACTTTTTCAGCCGACAAAGTTCCGAACAATGTCAGCAGAATAAACATGGAAAACAATTTTTTCATTTTACCCTCCGGTAACAGTTATATAAATGCATAAGAATCAACCAACATATAATAAAAAGCAAAATCCAAGCCTTAGTTTTTTTGCCAGATATTATAGTGTATTACAAATTTTTCTCTTAATAGCTCTGCAAATTCTAAAAAAAGCGGAAGGAGGATCTTTTTCAACAGCTTCCTTAACTATTCCGATAACATCAAAAATGTGTACCGGTTCATCATATTTTCTATTACTGTCGCCTGCTGTGATGATGATAAATCCGTTTCTTTTAATAACCCTGTGAACGATCATATTCGCTGATATGCCTTTAAATACAATCACTTGACCGGCATGGATATGGTCGGCTTCAGCATTTTCAACAGTTATTTTATCACCGGTGTTTAAAGTAGGGGCCATGCTTGAAGAAGCGACTGTAAAATAAAAATCCATTCAGGTCAGCCAGAAATTCCAGAAAATACTGCTGTCAATTTTCTTTATGTCTGAATATTTTTCCCTGATTTCAAGAATTTTATCCTGAATTGCAAAAAAAGCTTCAACAATTTCAGGATCAAAATGTGCTCCTTTTTCTTCTTGAATGATACTAAAACTTTTTTCAATCGTAAAAGCATTTTTATAAGGTCTTTCTGTTGTCAGAGCATCAAAAACATCGGCAAGAGCAACAATTCTGCAGTAAAGAGGGATCTCTTCACCTTTTTTTCCCTGAGGATATCCCTTTCCATTCCATTTTTCGTGATGATCCTGTGCCAGCATCTCAGCAAGACTGATAATATCTGAAGAGGAGCCTTCAAGGATTCTTGCACCCATAATGGTATGTTTTCTCATTAAAACCCATTCTTCATCTGTCAATTTTCCCGGTTTCTGAAGAATGCTGTCCGGAATTCCGATCTTTCCGACATCGTGCATGGGAGCTGAAAGCATCAGTTTTTTTACATTATTATCACCGATGTTGATAAATTTCCCTATTTCGGAGCTGTATAGTCCAACCCTGAAAACATGATTTCCAGTATCATCATCACGGTACTCTGCCGCTCTTGAAAGTCTTAAAATAGCTTCGAGTGAAGCAAATTCCATTTTTTTCATTGCTTCTTTAAGTTCAAAAGTTCTTTCTGCTACTTTTAATTCAAGAAGCTCATTCTGTTTAAATAGATTCTCGGAAGCTTTTTTAACAAGAACATGATTACGGACTCTTGCTGCAAGTTCTTCAACTTCAAACGGTTTTATTATGTAATCAACCGCACCCAGTTCAAAACCTGTCTTTTTACTGACGGAATTGCTCAGACTTGTAAGAAATATAATAGGGATGTCTTTAGTTTTGTGTGTGTTTTTAAGAGTTTTACACACTTCATAACCATTGATGCCCGGCATTACAATATCAAGAAGAATAAGGTCAGGCATTTCACTCTGAGCGATTCTAATTGCATTTTTACCATCTTTGGCAACGATAATGTCATAGATTTCGCCTAAAGTGTCAACGACAATATCAATGTTTTCAATGGTATCATCGACATAAAGGATTTTTGCTTCAAATTTACTGTTCATTTGTATCCCTAAATCTGTTTTTTATTTTTTCGGCATATTTTACAATTCCTTCAAAGTCATACAGCTTGATTTTTTTTAAAAGCTCTTCTTTTTCTAAATATCCGAATTCATTCAGCGAAATGTTCTTCAATTTGTCGTTGAACAGATCTGATATCTGTTTTGGTCTGGATTTTCCGGCATATTCCGCCAATTCATCCAGATATTTGATAAATGCATTGAAATCAGCGTTGTTTAAAAAATTCTCAGAAATTCCGTTATCATTCTTTTTTTCATTAGAGTCATTAATAAAATCGATTATCTTTGCAGAAAGAACCATCATTTCATCATGAAAAAGAGCAATGTTTTCAGCAATTACGGTTTCATTCTTTTTCTGACAGGCATTTTCTATGTTTTCTGAAACAATTTTCAGTTTTGAAAAACCCAGACTTGCCGCCACGCTTTTTATGGAATGTGAAAAAACAAACAGATCTTCATAATTTGAGACCTCAGCCAGCTTCTTAATTTTATTTGCCGAATCTTTGTAATTGACAATAAATTTATTCAGCATCTTTAAATACAGATCGATATTTCCGCCCAGATTGCTTAATGCTTCTTTAACATCGGCTTCGTAAATAAGAAGATTTTTACTCACGCTTTCAATTTCGAAAGTACCCTGAATATTTTCTTCATGTAGCAGCATAATTTTATTGATAGTGTTTTTGAGCTCATTGATTTTAACAGGTTTTCTAAGATGGAAAAGACAGTCTTCTTTAAGCATTTTTTCTATATCTTCGTTGAGACTGAACCCTGAAAGAACAATGGATTTAATATCCCTGTTGATTTTTTTTAAAAGGAAGAATGTTTCTCTTCCACTGAGTTTGGGCATTATCATATCAAGAAGAACGAGATCCACAGATTCATGATTCTTTTCATAAAAATCAATAGCTTCCATTGGATCTGAAAAATCTGTAACTCTGTAACCGAAATTTTTTACCATATCACATAGTAAAAGTCTGACGATGTCTTCATCGTCAACAATCATAACATGTCCATGATTTTTATTGTTCATAACCGACCTCATATTTTTATTCCGCACAAATTTTAACATAAACAAAGTTAATTACAAGCTGTCAACAGTATGCACACAGTTTTTTCCGGCTTTTTTTGACTTGTACATTGCCTTGTCGAGCATTTCTATATTTTCATCAATTGACATTGCCGCATCAAATTCTCCGACTCCAAAACTCAAAGTTACAACGAGTTCCTCTCTACCGAAAACAATTTTTTCTTCAGCAATTCTTTTTCTCAATCTTTCGGCAACGATCTTTGCTCCTTCAAGCGGAGTTTCAGGAAGCAGCAGCAGAAATTCTTCGCCACCCCAACGGCATAAACATTCCTGTGTTCTGGTTCCGCCCCTGAAAATATCAGCTATCATTCTTAAAACAGTATCACCAAATTTATGTCCGTATTCATCGTTGATTTTTTTAAAGTTATCAACATCGCATGAAATCAAAGAAAAAGGTCTTTTATATCTTCGGGTTCTTAAATTTTCACTTATAAGGATTCGTCCCATTTCTCTTCTGTTCAAAAGTCCTGTGAGCGGATCATGGCTTGCGGCTTCTTCAAGTTTTTTCTCTGTATATTCACGGCTTAACTCATGAAGAAAAGAAAAAACAGATAATGCAACAAAACATACTACAAAAACAACTTTCATAGGAACTGTATATTGCGGAAGAACAAGAGTCGGATCAACAAAAAATAGAATTCCGATAGTGATAAGAGTCATGATAAGGAGAAGTATCCCGCCAGTTCTTGATCCTCTGAGAAAAACAAGGATTGGAGGAAGAAGAAATGCCATAAGAATTCCAGTATTGTCAATTCCACCGAAGATTAATGCATAAATTGCAGACAGATTTAAAAGTACAATAAGAAATCCTGATGAAAATCCCGCATTGCCGAATATTTTCAGAAGGATGATGTTTATTAAAGCAAAAAAGGTTATTGAGAAAAAAACAATACTGACGATATATTCGTTTCTCAGTATTGCCGAAATCGCAAGACTTAAGAAAAGAATTGAGGAAAATGCACTGAAGAGATTGGTAAGCATAATGTTTCTTGAAGCTTTTACATTATGCGGATCGCTTAATCCTCCTGTGACAAGGCTTGACACATATTCATTGATTCCTTCAGTAATCTTTTTTTTCATTTTTTTCTCCGGCAAGAAGTTTTTTAACTGTTGTGCTCAAGTTATTAATTGAAAACGGTTTTTGAATAAAGTTCATTCCTTCGTTCACGACTCCCTGATGAGCAATTATATCTGCTGTATATCCTGACATAAAAAGACACTTTATTTCAGGGTATAATGCAATAATTTTCTTTGAAAGTTCCCTTCCGTTCATTTCCGGCATGATAACATCCGTGATCAGAAGATCTATATTTCCAGAGTATTTAACAGCTTTTTCAATGGCTTCCTGTGGTGAATTTGCCGTGACAACAGTATAACCAAAATTTTGAAGCATAAGTTCTCCCATTTCAAGAATGGCCGGTTCATCTTCAACAAAAAGGATCGTCTGTTCGCCAAAGGTTGAACTATCAGCACTTTTTTCTTTAGCCGGACTGGTTATTTTTTCAATCTGCCGAGGCATATAAATTTTAAAAACAGTACCATTTCCAAGCTTGCTTTCAACATAAATAAACCCTTGATTCTGTTTTACAATTCCAAAAACTGTTGCAAGTCCCAGTCCAGTGCCTTTTCCAATATTTTTTGTGGTAAAAAAGGGCTCAAATATATGTTTAACAGTTTCATCATCCATTCCAGAACCGCTATCGCTTACTTTCAAGATCACAAAGTCGCCGGTATTAATTCCAGGCAGATCAGCAAGATTTTCCTGAGTAATAGTAACATTTTCGGTTTCCATAACAATTCTGCCGGCTCCTTCTATCGCATCCTTTGAATTGATACAGAGGTTTGTAACTATCTGATCAATCTGTGCCGGATCAATTCTTATGTTCCAGAGGTTTTTTCCCTTTTTCCAGCTCAGTTTAATATTTTCACCGATAAGCCGTTTCAGCATTTCAAATATTTTACCGAGCTCATCATTGAGAGAAACAACCTTGGGTGTTATCACCTGCTTCCTTGCAAAAGCGAGGAGCTGTCCAGTCAGCTTGGAAGATCTTTCCGCCGCATTTTTTATTTTATCAAGTTCTTCGAAAACAGGGGTTTTCGGATCTGTTTTCATCATTGCAAGCTCTGTTCTTCCTATAATGACAGAAAGCATGTTGTTGAAATCATGTGCAACTCCTCCGGCAAGTCTGCCTATTGATTCCATTTTCTGTGCCTGAGCGAGCTGATCTTTAAGTTTTTCTTTTTCTGTCTCTGCCAGCTTTTGATCTGTTATGTCAAAGCAGTGTCCAATATATCCAACAAACTCTTCCTTGCTGTTGAAGTTTGGCGAGCCTATGTCCAGAATATTTCTATATTCGCCACTTGCGTGACGCAAGCGGTATTCCATCTGGAAGGTCTCCCGCTTATCAAATGCGGTAGCATATGTTTCAAGGCATCTGCTGAAATCATCGGGGTGAATACCCTCTGTCCATCCATTTCCTATTTCTTGCTCTAAGCTGCGCCCTGTGAATTCCATCCATATTTTGTTGAAATAGTTACACAACTTATCGGTTCCCGATGTCCATACTAGGGCTAGACCTGTATTTGCAAGGTTTCGATATTGTATTTCGCTTTCTCTGATTGCTTTTTCGGTTTTTCTTTTTTCAGTAACATCCCGTGAAACTGAAAGAACTGAAACCGGCAGACCGTTTTCATCCCGGATAAATGAAATGATGTTCTCGTTCCATACTGTCGAACCGTCTTTGCAGTATTCTTCAAGCTCAACAACTCTGGATCTTTTGGGGTCGGCAGAGCCTGTCATTTCGATAGACATTTCCTCTTCAAACAGTTTCATCACAAGCTGTAAAGATTCAGGAGTAATTGACTGATCGATTCTCATTTTGAGATATTCATCAACTGAAAAGCCGACAGATTTTTCAATATTTGGGGAAACATAAGTGTAATTAAGATCCATATCAAGCACAGTAACGACATTGCCCATGTTTTCAGCAATAAGACGGTATTTTTCTTCACTTTCTCTAAGTGCCTTTTCCGCATTTTTCCAGTCGGTGATTTCGGTTGACATTCCGCATGTTCCTGTGATATTTCCAAGTTCATCTCTCATCGGAAATTTAATGGAATGGAAATATTGCAATGAGCCGTTTTGTTCAAGAACTTCTTCAAATTCCTGTAATTTTTGTGATTTGATGACACTTAAATCATTATCATGAAATTGTTTTCCAATAGAACCCGGAAAAAGTTCAAGGTTAGATCTTCCGATAGTTTTTTCACGACTCAATCCTGTCACTTTCTGCCACCTTGAATTTACAAGCAGGTATTTTCCTTCAAGATCTTTCACAAAAATCAAAGCTCCACTGTTTTCAATAATAGCTGCCAGAAATTTACGGTTCTTTTCCAGCTCTTTTTCTGCCTGTTTGCGGTCGGTTACATCTTCAATTACAACAGCAAACTGCATTTTTTTCGGTCTATACGCTACAACGCTGTAATATCGGTCAAGTTCCGAGGAATAGTTTTCAAAAGAATCCGGTTCTCCAGTCAAAGCGACATGCCCGTATCTTTCGATCCAGATTTTTTCTGTTTTAGGTAGTATTTCCAGAACTGTTTTCCCGATAATGTCATCCCGTTTTAAATCGGTCAGTCTTTCAAAACTCGGATTCACATCAAGAAACAGATAATCGACCGGAGTTCCTTTTTCATCAAGAATTATTTCATGAACTGCAAGGCCTGACTGCATTTGAGTAATAAGAGTTCTGAATTTTTCTTCACTTTTTATGAGTTTTGTCTCTGTTTTCTTTCTGATCTCAATTTCTGCTTTGAGGTCATCAAGCAGATTGAATGTTGCTGTCCGGCTCTGCTCAAGTTCTGATGTCCGTTCAGCGACAAGTTTCTCAAGATATTCCTTTTCATTTCTTTTCCGCAGATTTGCCGCTTTGATCTTTACCATAGCACGGATCTGTGCCGTAAGTTCTGTTTCATCTATGGGTTTTGAAAGAAATGCCTCAGCACCGGCTTCAAGAGCTTTTATACGGTTTTCTTTATCTCCTTTTAATGCAGTAAGAAAAATTACAGGAATGTCTCTAGTTTTTTCATTCTTTTTAAGAAGCTCACATACTTCAAAACCGTCCATGTCAGGCATTACAATATCAAGAAGTATGACATCGGGATCTTCGGCAGATGCGATTTCAATTCCTAAAGAACCATTCGGCGCTGTAAATACGATTGAGTCAGGGAACATATCTTTTATTATCGCTTCCAGACTGATCAGATTGTCTTTTTTATCATCTATGGCCGTGATCTTGATGTTATTTCTTTCCATAGAGCGCTCCCCGGACTTTTTCCGTAAATTTCCTTTCATCAATAGGTTTTGAAATGTAACTGTCAAATCCGTAATTTATCAAATTTTCCATGTCACCTTTCATGGCGCTTGCTGTTACTGCGATAACCGGAACATCTTTGAGAGCCTTTTCTTTTCTTATTTCCTTCAGAGCGTCAATTCCGTTCATTCCTGGTAGTGCAATGTCCATTAATATAAGATCTGGTTTATTCTTTTTTGCCGATTCAATTCCCGATATTCCGTCTTCAGCTTCAATTACTGTGAATTTTCCGTCAAGCAGGGCTTTTATTGTGATCATGTTGTCGGAATTATCTTCAACAATCAATATGGTAGGAATTTCTGATATCGGTGTTGAAACTCTCGCTGTCTCAGGAAATTCTTTTTCTTTGACTTCTGGAAACATCATCTGTCCGACAGCTTTGAGAAGTTGATCTTTGTTGATGTCTCCTTTTTGAATAATCTGATGGATGCTGTTGTATTTTAAGAATGACAATTCTTCTTTTGAGACATATTTAGCAGTAAGAATTATCACAGGAAGATGAGCTGTGGCATCTTTTTCGCGGATACATTTCAATACTTCAAAACCGTCTACTTCCGGCATCATAAGATCAAGTATCATCGCATCGGGGATTTTTTTAGCAATCTGTTCAAGAGCTTCGGCACCGTTGCGTGCAGTCATGATTTTATATCCCTGAGCTGAAAGCATATGCTCCATTTGAATAATAACCGGCTCGGTGTCTTCCACAAGCAGAATGGTTTTATTTTTTGTCTCGTTTTTCCCGGGAATATATCCGTTTTTTGACAACAAAGTCTTATGAGATACATCAATTTTTTCGATGTTTTTCTGCTGACTGTTATAATTTGCGGGAATAGTGAGCGTGAAGCATGATCCGACCTTCAGAGTGCTTTCGACTGTAATTGTGCTGCCGAGCATTTCCGAATATTTTTTTGCAATAGCCATTCCAAGACCTGTTCCACCATATTTTCTCGAATTACTTCCGTCGGCCTGTCTGAATTCATCAAAAATGTAAGGGAGAAAGGCACTGTCAATTCCGACGCCAGTGTCTTTAACAGAAATTCGGATGTTTTCACCATGATGATCAACAGCAATTTCAACACCACCTTTGTCGGTAAATTTAACAGCATTTGCCACGATGTTTTGAAGAATATGCCTGCATTTTTCGTAATCACTCGATATATCAGGAATGTTTTCATCGCAGAATGATCTCAAATAGATCTTTTTTTCAACTGCCTGCGGTTCAATCGTTTCCATCACTTCACGAAGAAGCTCGCATGGGCTGAATTTCCTGATTTCAAGATTTTCTCTGCCTGCTTCAATGCGGGAAAGATCAAGAATGTCATTAATAAGCAGAAGAAGCTGTTTCCCATTCCGTTCGATAACATCAATATAGCTGTATTCTTCCTCGGCAACTTTATTTTTCAGCCTGCGGTTCAACACTCCGGACAGAGCAATAACCGAATTGAGCGGAGTGCGGAGTTCATGGCTCATATTTGAAAGAAAGCTTGTTTTAAGTCTGTTGGCTTCGTCCAGTTGTTTTTTCTGCATTTCAAGTTCGGTATTCTGTTCAATAAGTTCAGCAGATTGTGATGCCATCTCATTTTTCTGTGTTTCAAGTTCCCGATTCTGGTTCGCAAGATTTTCGCTCAGATTTTTAATTTTGCGATTGGCAAGAATTGCGCTGATTCCAGTTGAAAAAGTGTTGCGCATGTCTTTTGCCAGTTTTACAGCTTCAAGCGAATAAGGTTTTATATTTGCAAGTGATACTACCGCTACTATTCTGTTCCCTGAAGAAAGAGGAATTGTTATGATTTCTGCCGGTTTAAAAGTTCCTGTGACTGAAGCAAAAGTGAAAACAGTGTCATCTGGAATGTTTTTTATTATTCTGATTTCATTGTTTATAAGAGTTTGTCCAAATTCACCTTCAAAATTATCAGCGGAAAAAGGTTTGCAATTTTGAATTTCCATACCGATCGATTCAGCAGGAATATATTCTGGTTTTTCATCACTGAGAACATATACTGCACCAATCTGTGAATCGGTCAGTTGCATGAATGTACTCAGAACCTTAAGTTTAAATTCATGTGATTCCACTGACTGAAGTACCGCTGAATTAAGAAGAGCTATATGTTCCCTGAAAGTTGTCTCCTCTTGAACTGTTTCGGCAAGAATATTTAAAGATTCCGATAACATGCCGAATTCATTTTTTAATTTATATAAGCTTCGCGCATTCATGTCACCATTGCTGAACCGTTGTGTGGCTTCAATGATAATATTAAGTGGTTTCTGGATGTTATGTGAAATAACCAGCATAAGAAAAAGCGAAAGGAAGAAAATAATTCCAACAAGAAAAAACAGCTGTCTGCTCAAAGTGTTGTTTAATTTCTTGGAATTAAAATACAGCTCATCTCCTTTGTTACGGGCGAATTCACTCATTTTTTCCAATGCACTAAACACTTTTTCTGCCTGACTTGGAGCTATTCCTCCAGGCTGGTGGCGAAGCTTGGCTTCATCGAGTCTTCCGGTTGCCACAATCCGGATTGATTCATCACGGATGGCAACCCACTTAGTAAATTCTGTTGAAAAAGCATCAATATCTTTTTTCGGACCGAGATAAGCCGTTCTGAGTATATCAATTCTTTCCAGAACACATGTTTTGTTTATAGCGATTTCATTTAAAATATTCTGACGGGTTTTTTGATCTTCAATCAGCAGAAAATCCCTTATGTTCATTCTCATGTTAACTGCACAACTTCTCATTTCTCCAATTGCAGCCCTGACTTGAAGAGGGTGGGCATACATGATTTCTGTCTGCTTATGGATTTCTTCAGTTTGAAAATAGGAAACAGCGCCGAGTGTAATTACAAAAATTAGAAGAATCGCAAATCCGGCTTTTAGCTGAGTTCCGATTTTAAGATCTGTAAGTTTCATACTATTTCACCTCTCAAAATTATTACGCTGAAAAATCGCTGATGCCGGAAATATTTCGCGGTAATGATGCTTCGCCACGATGTCACATTCCGATTCACCTGTTATCAGATACCCGTTTGGTGCAAGACAGTGATCCGTTTTTTCGAGAATAAGCTTACGGTATTCAGGCTTATAATAGAAAAGAAGGTTGCTGCAAAAAACTATGTCAAAATTTCCATAAATGCTTTCCGGCGGACAAAATCCATGTCCGGAAAGAAGATCAAAAACAGAAAATTCGATGTATTTAGCAAGCCGGTTTGAAATGGTATATGTTTCACCTTGTTGAACAAAATAGTTTTGAATCCGCTTTAAACTGACTTTATTTAAAGATGCAGACTGAAAAATCCCTTTTTTTGCATTTTCCAGTTCAGAATTGCTGATATCTGTTGCAAAGATCCGGCACAATACCCCGTTTGAGTTTTCAATAAATTCGTCAAAAAGAATGGCGATACTATATGCTTCCTGACCTCCGGCACAGGCGGCGGACCAGATTCTTATTTCCTTTTCCCCGTTTTTTTTCTTTTTTTCAATAATTGCGGGAAGAAGAACTTTTTCCAGATATGCAAATGTCAGAGTATTCCTGAAAAACTCACTGAAAGAAATATTGAGAGACTTCAGCAGAGCAGTTATTTCATTCCTATCCGAATTTAAAAGATCGCAATAATCGCCCGCAGAACTCAACATTCTGGCTGACATTCTGGTTTCCAGTATTTTTTTCAGAAATGACTCATCATATTTTGATATATCGGTATTCTGTGACTCAAGAAGAAAGTCAATTGCTTTTTTTATTTCATTTTTCACTCTGGACTTCTCCTCCTGAAATCATATCTGCCGCGGAAAATAAATTGTAAACTCCGATCCGTTTTCCGGGTTACTTTCAATATAGATGTATCCTTTGTTCTGCTTGACGACTCCATATATTGTTGCAAGCCCGAGACCGGTTCCTTCCCCGTTCTCTTTTGTAGTGAAAAAAGGTTCAAATATATGCCTTTTTGTTTCTTCGTCCATGCCGCAGCCATTGTCGCTAACGGAAAGGCATACATATTCACCTTTGTTAAGTCCCGGTGTTTTTTCCATGTCAGGGTTGTTGATGATCAGGTTTTCAGTTCTGATAACGATCCTTCCGTGATCTTCCATCGCATCTTTTGAATTGACGCAGAGATTTGCAATGATCTGATCTATCTGAGTTGTGTCGATCTTTATATCCCACAGGTTTTTTCCGGGAAGCAGCTGTAGTTCGATATTTTCTCCGACAAGTTTTTCAAGCATTCCGAACATTTTTACAATAGTGTCATTTAACTGGATCGTTTTCGGAACGATGACCTGTTTTCTCGCAAAGGCGAGAAGTTGTGCCGTGAGTGTTGCCGATCGTTCCGCAGCGTTTTTTATTTCGTTTAATTCTTTATAAACAGGATTTGACGGATCTGTTTTCATTAAAGCAAGTTCAGCTCTGCCGATAATGACAGTAAGCATGTTGTTGAAATCATGCGCCACTCCTCCGGCAAGACGGCCGATCGATTCCATTTTCTGAGCCTGCATCAACCGAATCTGAAGTTTACTCTTTTCTTCTTCAGCTTTTTTCTGTGCGGTAATGTCACGGGTGACTCCAAGAAATCCGATGGGTTTTCCTTCATCATCACGAATAAATGAAATGTGCATTGAAACATTAACGGTAGAGCCATCCTTTTTATATTGTTCTGCTTCAATGATCCGGGATCTGTTTTTATCAATTCCGGGTATCTGTTCCTTTTCAAATTCTTCCTGAAACATTGGCAGTATTTTTTTCAGTGAATCAGGAGTAAACCTTTCATTAAAGCTTTTCTTGATATTTTCTTCAACAGTTTCATCAAGGAGTTTCTGTACCGATGGTGTTATAAAAGTCAGATTTGCATCTAAATCGGCAATCCACACGACATCGGATATGTTTTCCGCAAGACGGCGATATTTTTCTTCACTTTTTTTAAGTTTTTCTTCAGATCTTTTATGATCGACCACCTTCCATACGGCATCCATCATCAGAGTAAGTTGCAATACATCCG
>DAOQAY010000025.1:0-6336 GCA_035354435.1 bacterium | reverse complement strand
TGATCGACCACCTTCCATACGGCATCCATCATCAGAGTAAGTTGCAATACATCCGTTTCACCATAATCAGTCGCTTTGTTGGCAACTCCCACAACAGCAACTATATTATCACCATTGAAAACAGGAATAGTCATGAATTTATGAAGCGGTGCGTGACCTTCAGGATAACCTTTTTTCAATGGATGCTGTGCCTGAAAATTGTTTAATATTATCGGCTTACGCTGCCTGACAGCTTCACCCCAGAAACCGGTTTCTTCGAGAGTGTATATAGATTGCGGATTGACAACGCTGCATTCTTTCATCACTTCATTAGACCATGTGTTGAGGACAAACTCTTTTCTGTCTTCGTAATAATGATAAATATATCCGAGCTTGCTTTCTGTCAGTTCAATCGCTTTGGCAAGTGCAAAATCAAGAAATTCCTGAAGAGATGATGATTTGTGTTGAAAAATTTCAAGTACACTTTTAAAATAACTGTTATTTTCCATTATCAGCCTCAGATATTCTTATACAGTTTCTCCCTTCATTTTTTGCAATATAAAGTGCAGCGTCTGCATTTTTGAGCAGTTCGTCGAGAGAGGATGAGTTTTTATAGCCGGAAATGCCGATGCTTATAGTTGACGGGATTGTTTTATCTTCAACCAATAAAGGAGTTTCTTCAACAGCTTTTCTAAGTCTTTCTGCTACAATCAAAGCTCCTGAAATTTCAGTATTAGGCAGCAATGCGGCAAATTCCTCACCACCCATTCTGGCAATGAGATCAACATCTCTCAGATTTTTTTTCAAAACAGCAGAAATGTTTTTTAATGTTTCATCACCTGCTGCATGTCCGAATCTGTCATTCGTGTTCTTGAAATGATCAATATCAATCATAATAAGTGAAAAAGAAGCCTGATATCTTTTCGATCTTGAAAATTCTATTTTTCCGATCTCAAAAAAATAGCGTCTGTTCCACATTCCGGTCAAATCATCGGTTGAAGCAAGAGTTTCGAGCTTTTTTTCAGTTTCTTTTTTTTCGGTTATATCGGTATGAGATCCGGCCATACGGTAAGGAATACCATTTTTATCAGTTAAAGCCGCTCCTCTGGCAAGAATCCATCTGTAGGATCCGTCTTTGTGTTTCATGCGGAATTCAATGTTGTATTGACTGAACTCTCCTTTCAGATAGCTATCAAAATAATCCCGAACTCTTTTTTTGTCATCCGGATGAAGAAGATTTTGAAACACACCATGTGCATTCGGGATTTCATAGTCACTATATCCGACAATCGCTTTCCATCGTTCAGAAAGGAAAAGATCCCCCGTCGCAATGTCCCAGTCCCAGATTCCGTCCTGATTTCCAGCCACAGCGAGCATGTATCTTTCATGACTTTTTTTAAGTTCTTCCTCAGCTTTCTTTCTGGATATGAATAATCCGGCAAGTTTAGCATAGAGTTCAACCAGTCCCTGATTTTCGAGGGATTGTTCTTTCCCAAAAAAAAGAGTAAAATCACCAATCATTCTTGAATCTTTAACAATTTTAACAATAAAAGTATCCCCCGGATTGAATGTTTTTTCCAACAGAAGCACAACGGGATCAGGGATTTCTCCCCCTGTCAGCAAATGAAAATTTTCAAAACGGGTTATAGTGTTTTCTGCAATTTTTGAAGCTCTTGCAGAATCATGTCCCCATTTTTTACCAACAATATTAAATCCGAGTATTGCCGACACTTTTTCGACAATATTGTTTAAACCTGAAAAGGCCATGGAGGTATATTCGTTTCCATTTTCTTCATAAATGTTAAACACTGCATATTTTGCAGAAGATATTTGAAGAATGTAGTCAGTCATTTTGCGAAAATCTATTTTTTCGAAAGAATTCCGGAAAAAACTTTCTGCCGCCTGACTAAGCCCTTTTTCGCCTGTAATATCAAAAAAATAAGTTCCGAAATACCCCTTCTCAATCGAATGAACTTTAACTTTATACCATTTTTTCAGCTGCTCTGAATACTGCTCAAATTCTTTTGAAATTCCTTTCAGTGCAACTTCACCGCAAATTCCGATCCAGTCAAATTCAGAGTCTTTTATTCCCGGAAGAAATTCAGTTACTTTTTTTCCTTTAATATGTTCCAGTTTGAGTCCGGTCAGTTTTTCAAAAGCGTCATTTGCTTCCAGAAGAATATAGTCAACAGGTTTTCCAGTTTCATCTAGAATTGTTTTATGATAAGCGTAACCGACTGGTGATTCCTTTACAACCAGTTTGCAGAAATCATAATCCATGCTGCAACACCTCACGCACTATAAAAGAGATTCCGTCTCGTGTGGTTTTAAAATACCTGTAAATTCTACTCGATTTGAGAAAAAATGCTATTTTGATTCAATATAATGAAGCCGGAGTTGAATCGCTGTCAGTCAACATCAACAAGGAGAGGCTCTTTTTTTTCAATAAAACTGTCAAATGCTTTAATGAGTTCAGGTCCTGGATTTAAAAATTGAAGTCCCATGCCGGGAAGAACATCATCGCTGTTTGATCTTTCGAGTGATCTTACCCAGCGTACAACAGCATCAACTACTAACTCGACACCTTCGACCTGAAAAATCAGCTTCATATTTGTTCCGATAGGGTATATCTGATGAGTTGCAAGAAAAACTCCGCCTTTGCTGATGTCCTGTGTAATTCCGGTAAAGAAAGAATGAGGTCCGTCAACTGAAACTTCAAAATCGACATGTATTTCATGATTCAATCTGATATCAGCCCTTCTGTTTCTGAAAAACACATCATCTTTTTCTCTTTTGTCAGCATCAAATCCGTTACTTGTCACAATTTTTCTCCATTTAGTTTCTTTTTTAAAGAATTGAGAAGCAGATAGGGTTCAATAATACTTAAAAGATTGCTCGCATTATTATAATCGCTGGTATCAAAGAGCAGCGAAACGATTTTATCGGACATATTAAGAACACCGGCGATCTTATTATCAACAAAAATAGGCAGCGAAAGGAAATAGTCTTTTGAGTAGCCTTCTCCTTTTTTAAAACGGGTATCGCTTTCAATATTTTCAACAAAGACCGGTTTCTGGGTATCAATGACTGTCCATGAAACGCTGTCAGGTTTATATGCGACTTCAAGCCCGACGAGTTCTTTTTTTGTGGCGGCTTCAACAACAAGGTTGTTTCTTTCGTTAAGAAGCATAATCGAGCCTCTGTCTGTGTAAAGCAGTTCAAGAAGCTTGACAAGAATTTCGCCTATAAAATCCTGGAAATGTTCGTTTTCTTTATAAGATGCCGCAGTGTTTTCTCTGAACTGGGATGTTCTTTTATAGTAATAAGTGTCTCTTAAAACATCCATTGTTCTTACAATTTGAACCATTGATTCGCTCAGAAAATCAATGTTTGTGTGAAAATATTTTTCCGGATACTTGACAGCTTTTATCCAGTTTGAATATTTTGAGTCTTTTTCAGAAACAACAATGACAGGAATAAAATTAAGATCACATGAATTATGCAGTTCAATAAGTTCAAGAATTGAAGCATAACTATCTTCAACAATGAAAAAAAGAGATGCTCTGCGGTGCTCGCTGACAATATCATCAATATTTACAAAAGAATGTTTCCATCCTTGTGTTCCGGATATGAGAACAACTCGGTCTTCAAATTCTTTGTTTCTAATTGCGGTACAGATTTTAAGTTCTTTTCTCAAAATGACCTCACAAAAAAAGTTACCGTAAATTTTACATTCATATGCTGTTTCAATCAAGTTTTTATTGGGAAACTAATCAGTTCTTGCTTTATTAATGATTCAAAGAATTGTTTATAAGCTTTTGCATATTCTTTTTTTGTCTGCTCGCAAATTCCTATTCCTTCAACAATTTTTATATGGGCTGGGCATGGAGAGCAGAATTTAACAAGATCGCAATTATGACACTCAAGAAGATTGAATCTTTTAATAAGCAGGTCTTTTGCAAGTTTTAAAAGTTCCAAGGTGTTTCCTTCTTTATAAATTCCTGCTTTTTCAGGATATGAAATACAAGGTCGCACAGAAAAATCAGACCCGATACAGGCAACGGTTTCTCCTCCGCCGCATTGTTTAAAGCACAGATCATCAATATTTGTGATCTTCTGATTTTCATAACGATTTACAAATTCAAGAAAACGGAGATGACCTTCGAATGTCCCTTTGAATTTTTCGACCTGTTCTCTTTCATCAAGTGATGAGTGAATGTTAGGTGAGCAACTCCATGGAATGCCTGCTTTTTTCATAAGTTCATACAGTTCAGTCCATTTTTTCACACTTTTTAGAACAGGTGTCATGACGGAAACTTTAACACCATTTCTTTTCAACAGATGCACACTTTCCATTGACTTTGCCCAGCTTCCAATAATTCCGGTAATGTGATCGTGTTCATCAGGATCAGCTGAATATAAAGAGATCTCAACGGTACTGGGTTTGAGTTTTCTAAAGAACTCAACAATTTTATTAGTGATCAGGGTTCCGTTTGTTTTTATTGAGATGATATAACGGTTTTTCTGTGAAAGTTCGCAGATTTCTTTAAACTTTGGATGAAGCAAGGGCTCACCGCCGGTTATTGTGAGAAACATAAATCCGAGTTCGCCGAATTCAGCGAGCATTTTATCAAGCAGTTCAATATCGGTCAGAAATTCAGAGTTTCTTTTTTCAGGATGATAGCAGTGCCTGCATAATTCGTTGCATGAATTTGTGATCTCAAGAGAAAGGTGTCCGGGCTGTTCCATTATTTTATAGACCGCAATAAATTGGCAATTTCATCCGGTGAATCCTTTAGATTATGATGAATATTATAAAATGAAACAGATTCGATCAGTCTGTCTATCAACGAAAGATAATTAGGAAAAAGATGATTTTCTCCAGTTGTTGGCGGTGCGGCACAAGTCAGAAGTGTTTTCCAGATAAATCCTTTATCATCAAGCGACTCAAGGTAAGAATCCTTTTTCATCTCTTTAACCGGAAAAAAAACGGCGTTCAATATTCCTGTCACATTTTCGTTTATCAGATAATGATATCCCTGATTTTCCTCTTGTGTGAAATAGGTTGACACTTTTATCCCTTCATTGTAAAACTCCAGAATATTCATGTCGTCGTTGATCACTTCCATTTTCAGTGCAAGCTTTTGAGCAAGTGTCGATTTGCCCGTATCTGCTCTGCCTGCAAATACAAATGCCTTGCCATTATCAGTCAAAGCGCTGCAATGAACAATAAGACCCCTATTTGATGAATAAAGGGAGCGGAGAACCGATTCCCGTCGAGATTTTATAGCTGGATCCATTTACGCAGGTTTTTCGGTTTTGTCTGAAGGAATATTCATTCCCAGAGTACTGCATCCGTTTCTTTCGTCTACTGCTTCGGCATAAACGAGCTTTCTTTCCAAAGCTGTTTCTTGAATTATTTCCGGTTTCTGATAATTCTTTTCCATTATTATTCTCCATAATTAAGGATATAACAAGAGCCTTTATCGGTAGCATTATCACAATAAATTATACCGTAGTCAAGCATCAGCACTTTTAGATTTGTTGATATTGTGCTGATGAACGGGTCGAAAATGGACGGCATTACTGAAAGAGCGTCCAGATGAGTTTGATAAATCAGCAGCCCTCTATCTGATGCAGTTATCAGATCAGAAAAACCATCATTGTTCATATCAGCTGATTCAACAGAAACCGCTCTTGCAAAATTTGTATATGACGGCGGATATGTGTAGTTAACGGTACTTAAATTATTTACTACAATTGACGGCGTTGCAATGATACCGGAAGCACTTCCGTAATAAATATTGATTTTATCATTGTCAGCAACAACAAGGTCGGAGTATCCGTCATTATTAAAATCACCATGACCTATTCTTCTGCCGACAAGTGATTTCATGCCGGTAATGGTGTATGCCGTGATCGAGCCGCCTGAATTTCCGCCGTAAGCGATCAGAACTTTTGTGTCGGTAGAAAATGCAAAATCGATTTTTCCATCATTGTTTATATCTCCGACAGAATAAATTTCACCTCTTCCAAGACGGTCATTGTTTGTCCCGCCTTCAAAAGTTACATCGGGTACATTTCCATCAACGGGAGCTGATGAGCTGCAGCTTGTTCCTCTTCCGAAATAAATATAGACCTGACCTCTTGCTGTTCCTGATCCCGCAAGAGTCGGTGCCGAGACCGCAATGTCGTCACAGCCGTCACCGTTATAATCTCCGGTAGCCATCGACCGCATAGTCTGATAGCTGTTATCTTTTGCAGTAAATGTTGCTCCTTCTATTGGATTCAGCCCGGTTCCACTTCCATAATGGATAAACACTTCTCCATTGACATCGGTATAAGCAAAATCAAGAA
>DAOQAY010000024.1:18381-26773 GCA_035354435.1 bacterium | reverse complement strand
GCTTTAACTAATGTTTTTTTAAGGTGAAATATGAAGCTTGTCATTGTAAGAGTAACAGAACTGCTGAAAGAAGCAGTCGAAAAGATCGTTCCGGATTTTAAAGAGTGGGACAAGCTGTTCCTCCAGCCTGCAAGCAGTGAGAAGTTCGGGCATTATCAGACCAATTTTGCCATGATGGCATCAAAGAGTTTCGGAAAGGCACCGAGAGCTGTTGCGGAAAGCATAATCGCCGCACTGCCCGATAATGATGAAATAGAAAAGCTTGAAGTCGCGGGTCCCGGCTTCATCAATGTTTATGTGAACAGCAGATTTCTTGCCCGTTCGGTTAAAGATTCACTGACCGAAAAATGGGATTTCAGCCACATAAATACCGCCGGTGATGTTGTAATAGATTATTCTTCGCCGAATATCGCAAAACCTATGCATGCCGGACATCTCAGAACTACAATAATCGGTGACAGTGTGAAAAGAATAATGAAATACATGGGTTATAATGTAATTGCCGACAATCATCTGGGAGACTGGGGAACTCAGTTCGGGAAACTTATTGTCGCATACAGGAACTGGCTTGATAAAGACAATTTTGAAGCCAATCCGATAAATGAACTTGAAAGGATCTATATAAAATTCGGTGAAGAAGCGGAAATTCTTCCGGAACTTGAAGACATGGCAAGGTCTGAGCTTAAAAAAGTGCAGGACGGTGACCCTGGGAATATGGCGCTCTGGAAACAGTTTGTGGAGATAACTCTCAATGAATGCAAGAGGATATACAAATATCTCGATATTGATTTCGACACTTATTACGGCGAATCTTTTTATCACGATATGATGCCGGGCGTTATCAGGGAACTGGAAGAAAAGAAGATCGCAGTTGAAAGTGAAGGTGCGCTGGTCGTATTTTTTGATGAGTCTGAAAACCTTCATCCCTGCATAATCCGGAAAAAAGACGGTGCATATCTTTATTCGACAAGCGATCTGGCGACAGTGAAGTTCAAAGCTGAGAAATATAATGTGAACAAAGCGATCTATGTCACCGATGACAGGCAGGAAGCACATTTCAAACAGGTTTTCAGAATCGCTCAAATGGTCGGCTGGAACATGGAATTTGTCCACATAACTTTCGGAATAATGTCGTTTAACGGAATAATTTTAAGCACAAGGGCAGGGAACACTATCAAACTTGATGAACTTTTTGCTGAAGCTGAAAAAAGGGCATATGCCGTTGTGAACGAGAAGAATCCAGATTTGCCGGAAGATGAGAAACAGCAAATTGCAAAATGTATCGGAATAGGGGCGCTCAAATATTCAGATCTTTCACAAAACCGTTCAAGCAACATAGATTTTTCATGGGAGAAGGCGCTCAGTTTTGAAGGAAATACAGCACCTTATCTTCAATATTCATATGCCAGAGTGAAGTCGATACTTCGAAAAGCGTCTGAAACCGGAGTTTTTTATGACAAAACCGCAAAGATAATTCTTGAGACGGAAATTGAAAAACAGATCGCAGTTTCAATGATCAGATTCCCCGAATGCGTTGAAAAAGCGGCGGAATTCTATAAACCTAACCTTATCGCAGACCATCTGTTCGACCTCGCCCAGAAATTCAGCAGTTTTTATAATTCCACACCCATACTCAAATCGGAAGCCGAACTTCTTCAGTCAAGACTCAACCTTGCCGATGCAGTCGCCAGAACAATGAAAACAGGACTTGACCTGCTTGGCATCGAAGTTGTCGAAAGAATGTAGAAACGATCTGACATCGAACTTATTCATTATGAAAGAAGTCGAAAAATCGATATTATTGGTATGAATAAAGTCGTAAAATCGATATTTTCTTGACCAATGATTCTTTCCAGGATAACATTTCAACTGTATATTTGCTGTATAACGGGAGAAAAAATGGGAAGTTTTATAATTGACATGAAAAGGAAATTCACGGAAAAGCTTGTGAAATGGAAAAATAATAACATCGATCAGCCGTTGATGGTAATAGGAGCGAGGCAGACAGGTAAGACCTATATTCTGAAAAAGTTTTGTGAAAACTATTTTGAAAAGCATATTTATATTAATTTTGAGGAAGAAAGAGAATATCTCGCTTTTTTTGAAGAGAGCTTAAATCCTGACAAAATCATTAATAAAATTGAGATATTCAGAGGGGAGAAAATTGATACTGACAAAACAGTCATTTTCTTTGATGAGATCCAGATAAGTGAAAGAGTCATAACTTCTCTGAAATATTTCAATGAATCGCCGGTAAGATACAAAATTGTATGTGCCGGCAGTCTGCTTGGAGTGGCTATAAACAGATCAGGGAGTTCTTTTCCTGTGGGCAAGGTTTACATAGAAAAGCTTTTTCCGATGGATTTTGAGGAGTTTCTGCTTGCATCGGGAGAAACTTTACTGAATGATGAGATATATGAATCTTTTCTTAAATTCAGACCTATGAGCGATCCTATTCATAAAAAAGCTCTTAATTTATACAGGCACTATCTTTGTGTCGGAGGAATGCCTGCGGCAGTTTTAGAGTATGTTAAAAAAGATAAGGATCTGATGCTTTTCGACCGTGCTGTTCATTCAAATATTATTTTTTCATATATTGCAGATATGGCAAAATATACTACAGGTTCTCAGGCAGTAAAAACAAACCAGATCTACAACAGCATTCCGGCACAGCTGGCTAAAGAAAATAAAAAGTTCTCATACAAACTTGTTGAGGAAAAAGCAAAGAAAGAAAGCTATGAGACAGCAATTAACTGGCTTTTAAGTAGCGGACTGCTTTTGAAATCAATAAAGGTTGAACTGCCGCAGATCCCGTTATCAGCATATCAGAGGCCAAATTACTTTAAATTGTTTTTAAGTGATGTCGGTCTGCTGGCTGCGCTTTCAAAATTGAATTTCAATGAAATAATTCTTGAGACTTCAATGATCTACAGAGGAATATTGACAGAAAATTATATTGCTCAGAATTTTGCTAGTAAAAACATTGATCTATATTACTGGGAATCCAATTCGATGGCTGAAATAGATTTTTTAATAAATATTGATGGAAATGTTATTCCAGTCGAAGTGAAATCGTCAGACAACACCAAATCCAAAAGTCTGAATTCATACATTGATAAGTTCAATCCTGAGTATTCAATAAGGATCTCCACAAAGAATTTTGGTTATGATAAAAAGATCAAATCCCTGCCGCTTTACGCGATGCATCTTTTAAAGCAGTAGATAAAACCGACAGGAGGATTGTAAAAAATCAACTTGACATAGATTTTTAATATGATATTTTACCCTGCCGTTGACCCTGTCCGGCCGCCGTTGACCCTGTCCGGCCATTGTTTATCATTTTTACATATTTTTTGGAGGTTTTAAGATGATCAGAAAGAAAGTTCTCATTATGGGTGCTGCCGGTAGAGATTTTCACAATTTCAACACCTATTACAGACACAACAAAGAGTACGAAGTTGTTGCATTCACAGCAGCTCAGATTCCCGACATTGATGGAAGAAGTTATCCCAAGGAACTTGCAGGCGAGGATCTTTATCCGAAAGGAATTCCCATTTATGATGAATCGGAACTGACTAGACTTATTAAGGAATTCGGCGTTGCTGAAGTGGTTTTCGCTTATAGTGACATTCCTTATCCTGTTGTTATGAACAAGAGTGCTCTTGTCAACTCTCTGGGAGCAGATTTTATTCTTATGGGTTATGACAGAACAAAAGTAAAATCAACAAAACCTATCATTTCTATCTGTGCTGTCAGAACAGGCTGCGGAAAGAGCCAGACAACAAGATTCATTTATGATATTTTCAAGAAAATGGGCAAAAAAGTTGTTGCAGTCCGTCATCCGATGCCTTACGGCGACCTTGTTGCTCAGAAAGTTCAGAGATTTGCAAAGATCGAAGACCTTGAGTTCCACAAATGCACGATCGAAGAAATGGAAGAGTACGAACCGCATATCGCTGCCGGCAATGTAATTTATTCCGGTGTTGATTATGAAGCGATCCTCAGAACTGCTGAGAAAGATATCGCAGGTGCTCCGGATGTAATACTCTGGGACGGCGGAAACAACGATTTCCCGTTCTATGATGCTGATCTCAAAATTGTTGTTGTAGATCCGTTGCGTCCAGGTCATGAAGTAGGATATTATCCCGGTGAAGTCAATGTCTGCATGGCGGATGTCATTGTCATCAATAAAATGGACAGTGCAAAGCCTGAAGATATCGAAACGGTTAAAGCAAACTGCAAAAGACTTAATCCGAAAGCTGTTGTTATCGAAGCTGATAGTGCTCTTTCCGTTAGTGGCGACATAAAAGGTAAAAGAGTTCTCGTTGTTGAAGACGGTCCGACTCTTACTCACGGCGAAATGAAAATCGGTGCTGCAAGTGTCGCTGCAAAAAGATTCGGTGCAAAAGAGATGGTTGATCCAAGACCTTTTGCAGTCGGAAAAATTGCATTCACATATAAAAAGTATCCGAATATCGGTGCAGGCATTCTCCCTGCTATGGGATATGGTGACGAACAGAAGAAAGATCTTGAAACAACAATCAATGCAATTAAAGCAGATCTTATTCTCAGCGGTACACCGATTGATCTCGGCAGAGTTGTAAAAGTAAATAAGCCAATAGTTACAGTTGGTTACGAGCTTGCTCCCAGAGGCGACGGCGCAAAAAAACTCGAAGAGATAATTGTTAAGAAGCTTTTTAAATAGAAATTTCTGATCAAACTTTTTTATAGGGGGCTTTTCCATAAGTCCCCTTTTCTTTTTGGATGGAGACCGCATGAAGATAGTGATTGCACTCGGTGGCAATGCCCTGATAAAGCCGGGCGACAAAGGGACCATTGAAGACCAGGAAAGGAACATTCAGGCTTCCATGGACGGAATAGTCAAATTGATAAATGAAGGGCATAAAGTAGTTATTACTCACGGAAACGGTCCTCAGGCAGGATCAAGACTTATCAGAAACGAAATGGCTGAAACAGAAGTATATCCCGATCCGCTTGTAATCTGTGTCGCAGATACTCAGGGAAGTATGGGATATATGATAGAGCAGGCTGTGATGAACGGCGTTGCAAAAACAGGTAACAGGCCGAAAGTGGCAACACTTGTCACTCAGATTGAAGTTAACCAGAACGATCCTGCATTTCAAAGACCTTCAAAGCCTGTCGGTCCTTTTTATACTCAGCAGAAGGCTTTGTCAAAAATGAAAGGCGGCTGGAAAATGGTGGAAGACAGTGGAAGGGGTTACAGGCGTGTTGTTCCTTCCCCGATGCCTCTGCGTGTGCTTAATCCTGAAGCGATGAGCACTCTTCTTGACGCAGGATTTACTGTCATTACAGGCGGTGGCGGCGGAATTCCGGTTTATCGTAAAGGCAAGCAGGGGTTTGTCGGAATTGATGCTGTTATTGATAAAGATCTTGCAAGTGTAATGATCGCAAAAACAATAGATGCCGATATGGTTGTTATTCTTACCGGTGTTGACAAGGTTGCAGTCAACTTTAAATCTGATAGTCCGACATGGCTTGACAGCATGACAGCAAGAGAGGCCGAAAGTTATCTCGCTCAGGGCGAATTTCCGGCAGGAAGCATGGGGCCGAAAATTAAAGCGGCAGTAGATTTCGTAAAAACAAATCCGGGCAAAGTGGTTCTTATCACTTCAGAAGACAAACTCACAGAAGCTATCGATGGCAAGACCGGAACAAAGATAGTTCACAGCTGAGATTTTATCAGAAATTATTGATAGATCCTATTTGTCTGATATTCGTTAATTTTCTAAGCATATTCCAATAGTTGCCCCAAGAGATGTGGTGGTTTTATAACAATAATGGCTGTTTGTTCCTATTCTTGATATCTGTCCGCACAGACTGTTTGTTGCTATTCCTGTTTTACTTAAACATGTTCTGAGGCATCCTGTCGTTCCAAATGTGTATACGCTTGTAACGCTGACGGGCTTTGTTCCGCCTGGGATGTTGGCTGTTACTGTATATTCACATTTTGCGCATGTTGTGTCTTCAGTGCATACCGCTCCTGAAACGGTGTCTCCGCATGAATCAGGGGAATAATAACCGGCATTGTTCAAATAACCTGTGGGTTTGCATCCTCTGCTTGTTGTATTTGTGCAGTTTATAGCATCACCCCATGAATCAGGAGTACATTTTTTATAGGTATTTGCACCTGCTGCAGTACAGAAAGTAGCATCTGCCGCATACCATGAACTTTCTCTTGCGCAATGTGCCGGGACACTCGGAACACAGTATTTAATTCCATCAGAACCGAAGTCATCGAGAGTGCAGTCACCTGAAGAACACTGATTATTTGCTGTGCAGACAGAACCATTCGCCAGTTTGGCAACACAAACACTTCCTGAGCAGTAGTACCCTGCAACACATCCTGTATCATCAGAGCATGATCCGCCGGAACACAGACCGGTAGTAAGATTACAAGTATAAGGAGTGCAGGCTGTTACAGTAAGATCTGTTGTGTCGCAAGTTCCTGCACCGTCACAGAAAGCAGCTTCTGTGGAATGCGAATAAGTAACACTTTTCAAAATTGTTCCAGCTGAACAGAAAGGATTCGCACATTGTGTTGTAGTATCATAAATCTGACACGCTCTATTTCCATCACAAAAACCGTTTTGACCGCATGTAGACGGGTCGGCAGCTGTACATTCTTCATCAATATCAGTTCCTGCCGCCTGAGGAGAACAGTATCCTCTAAAAAATTCAGAGACATTACAACCTTCACAAAGTCCGGTACAGTCGCTATCACAGCAGACACTGTCTACACATTTTCCATCGACACAATCAGTTCCGGCATAATTCGCAAGATCACAATCAGCGCCAAGTTCACCTTTCATTACACAAATATCTTCTGTGTTTTCATAGTATTTAGTTTTACATCCGCCGCAAACCCAGTTCTCACCCTGTTGAACGCATTTTCTGTTGCTAAGGTCGCAAGGAGCACATGGATCCGGAGCGGTATCAACATCGGGTGTTTCATTATCGACATCGCCAGTATTGTCGACATCGCCAGTGTTGCCAGTGTTGCCTGTGTTGCCAGTGTTACCAGTATTGCCGGTATCGCCAGTATTTCCAGTATTTCCGGTGTTACCAGTGTCGCCTGTATTGCCTGTGTTACCTGTATCGCCGGTGTCACCCGTGTTACCGGTATCATTATCTCCGGTATCATCTGTTACTTCATTATCTGAGTCTGATGTAGGAATCTTTTTTGTTTCGTCACCGCAAGAAACAAAAAGTGCCAATAAAGCGATCATTGCAAATGCAAAAATTTTTTTCATATTCTCCTCTCAAATTAAGGAATAGTAATACTGTAAGAATTTACTCTGGATTGGACAAAAGTCAATTTAAGGAAATGCTACTAAAGAAACGATCAGTATCACTTGGATGGTTTTGTTTTAAGGCGGACATAAACATCACTCGGACCTTCACCTTCGCTGAATCTGAGCTCAAAGAAGTTCTTGTAGGCTTTTAAAAGCTGTGAAAGCTGTCTATATCCGTATGTTCTCGGATCAAACCCGGGATCAAGCTGGCTTAAATAATTTCCAAAAAGACCGAGATGTACCCAGTCCGAATCTCCAGCCATGGAAAATGCTTCTTTTAATAGAGGCACAGGGTTCGGTTTCGCAGGTTTTTTTGAAATCAGTTCCGGTTTTTTTTCTTTTTCTTTTGCAGTCATTTCTTTAGGCGGCTCAACAACAACTTCAACTGCGTCAAGATCTTCGTCTGCGATTTCAAGATTTTCTGTATATGTGAAAATGTTGCAGGCGTTTACAAAAGGTTTCGGTGTAGTGTTTTTTCCGATACCGACCACAAACATGCCTGTCTCTCTGATTCTTGTGGCAAGTCTGGTATAGTCGCTGTCAGAGCTGACAAGGCAGAAAGTGTCGACAACTCCTGAATGAAGAATGTCCATTGCATCAATTATCATTGCGCTGTCGGTTGCATTTTTTCCAACAGTATATCTGAATTGCTGGATCGGTTGTACTGCATGACTGTTCAAAGCTTCTTTCCAGCTTTTCATCTGAGGTGTAGTCCAGTCTCCGTAAACTCTTCGGATTGTTATATTGCCGAACTTAGCGGCCTCAGCAAGGATCTTTGTAATGAGAGAAGGTTGAGCATTGTCTCCGTCTATCAGAACGGCAAGCTTTTTATTGATCTGGTTAATTTGATAATTTTTTGAGGGCATGTATTCTCCTGAATTTTATTAGAAAATTGTTACTGAACATCCCGATCCTTTTATTTTAGGATGCGGTGCTATTGTTGCATCATCTGTAGTTTCGTCATCTGTTATTCCGCTATCGTCTCCGGTATTTCCAGTATTTCCTGTATCACCGGTATTTCCTGTATCACCGGTGTTTCCAGTGTTACCAGTGTTACC
>DAOQAY010000024.1:9265-18281 GCA_035354435.1 bacterium | reverse complement strand
TTTCCGGTGTCTCCAGTGTTTCCGGTATCACCAGTATTGCCTGTATTCCCTGTGTCGCCAGTCTCTTTGCCGCTTCCTGTCAGATCAACTGCCAGATCTGTCGAGTCTGTTGAAATGGTAATAGTTCCATTAAGAGTTCCTGAAATTTGCGGAGTCATCGAAACGCTGAAGAAGCAGTATGTTCCCGGAGCGACAGTCATCACGGTTGAACATGCAAACGGACCAGGGAAAGTCAATTCAAAATTAATGGTGTCATCTAAGTTTATCCCTGAAACATTTAAAGCGGCTCCGCCATTATTCTGAAGTTTTACAGAAACAAGTGAAGATGTTACTGCTACATCAAGTTCTCCAAAGTCGATAAAGTCCGGGTCAACAATTCCAGCCGGAGTATCAGATGATGCTTTCAGGTCAGGTGCAATTCTCAGGAACATAATGTCGGTTGAACCGTTCTTTACACCTGTTATTCCCGGTATTTCTGTTGAAGTGGTAAGTCCTGCCGCTGTCGGGTTCCCGAAAGTGTCAACACCGATACCGAAAAGCCTGTCTTCGCCGGTCCCTCCGATAAGAGTTGATGCTTTCAAAGTTGCAAGATTATCTGAAAATACTGAAATAAAACCGTCCCATCCTCCACCGGAAGTTGTATCAAACGATCCTTCCACGATCGGGAAGTTCGTTGAATTTGTAAATCCTGTGACAACTGCATCGCCATTCGAAGCCAGAGTAATACCTTTTATGTCATCCTGAGTATTTCCGCCAAGGTATGTCAATGCGTCCAGAGAATCCAGATCTTTGCTGAATTTGGCTACAAAACCTTCTGTTCTCCAGTTTGAGTTGTTGTTGGTGTTAGTTACGGCTGTTGTCTGAAATGCGCCGACTGTAACCGGGAATCCGTCATCCGGCTCGCTATAGGTCGCTCCAGCAACATAGACTGAGCCGTTTGAATGAGCTGCTATTGAATATCCATAATCGGTCCAGCCACCGCCCAGAAGAGTTGCTGCTTCAACCGCAAGAGTCGTTTTGTTAAATTTTGCTACAAAAATATCACCCATTCCGCCTGAAGAAAATGATTTATCATAAGCATTGTTTGTCACAGGAAAGTTTGATGAACCGGTTATTCCGGTAATATAGATACCGTGTAAATTTGAGGTGACAGCCATTGCTCTGTCGCGGTTATTGCCTCCGATCATAGTGGCGGTGTTCAATGATTTCAGATCGCTGGCAAATGAAGCTACAAAAGCATCGTAATCACCGCCGCCGAAAGGCATTACCGGAGGCAGATCAGTACTTTTTGAATCTCCGGCGAGAATAACATTACTGCCGTCAGTTGTTATAGCCCGTCCTCTGTCGATGCTCGATCCGCCGTAATATGTTGCCGCTTCAAGAACAAGATTTTCATCAAATTTTGCAATGAAAGCATCTGCCTGTCCATTGTTGCAGTTGCCGTCGTTTCCACATGTTTTATCGTAAGCTTCACTTGTTACAGGAAGGTCGGTTGAATAGGTTGTACTGCCGAGGAAAACAGAATTGCCGATTGTCGTCAGACCAGTGTAATAAATCTTTGAAAGATTTGTCCAGTTATCGTCAGTTTCGTTTGCTGAACATTCGGATCTGCTTCCGCCAAAATATGTTGCAGCTTTGAGTGCGCCTTGAGGAGTATATCTTATTATAACACAGTCGGGACGGTCATTCACACTTTTGTAAGTGCTTAAATCTGTTACAGGAAAGTCGTTTGAAAAAGTAGGTCCTGCAATAATTATATCGCCGTTTTGCGCAACAGTCATTGCAACAGCTTCATCGATGCCGTTTCCGCCGATGAACACTCCGGTAAGAAGAGGATCAATAAAAAGTGGCAGGTTACTGTCATAGTTTCCTACTGAGAAACCGTAGCTTTTACCGTTAATTGTGTATGCCACTTCAACGGCACGCTTTCCGTTTTCAGTATTCTGCCATGCAACAGGAGCAGTGAATGAAACTGAGCCGCCGCCTGTGTGAATGACAAGATATTTATTAACAGTTTCAATGAGTTGAGCGTTGTCTATTGATATTCTGATACCGCATGGGTCGGCACCCGGATCAACGGTGAATATCTTTTCAAATGTTCTGCGGGATGATCTGAGTTCAAGTGATATTCCGTCATTTTCATTTTCTGCGGCAAGAGAATTGAACGCATTGATATTTGAGGCACGGAAGTTTTCCTTGTAAATATTGATAATCGCATTGGAGAACTGTTCGCCTTTTAAATTATCATTCCCGAGAAATTCCATTTTTTCAGTGAAAGAGGCATTTCCTATGCTGTAATTTATTTCATTGAGATCTGAAACAAGTGCCGTTCCTCCAGGAACTCCTACAGAAAACAGGATGCCGAAATCGTGCTGACCTGCATTTTCGATAAACGGATTCTCCGCATTGCCTGGAATTGAAACTGCTGACAACACAAAAGTCGAAAAAAGTGAAAAGATAAAAATCAATGTAATGAAACTTCTCATAAAAAACCTCCAAGGATTTTAGCAACAGTAGGGATTGTACATAATATAGGTTTTAATTTCAAGTTAGAAGAAGCCCTGATCGAAATCGGCAGTAAGATAAAAATCGCTTTGGGACTTGACTGAACAGATCAGACGGAATATTCGAGTAAGAATCAGTTTCCAATTCTTTTAAGGATGTAATCAATTTCAATATCCATTTTCGAGAATGCGAACCATTTTTTTCCGAGGTCTTTGAGCGATGCACCGATGTGATAGACTGACTTGTTGTCGATTATCAGAAACCGGTCGTGGGAAAGATCGAATTCCTGAATTTCAGCGACGGGGAACTGTTCATTAAATTTTTTCATGTCGAGTCGAAGCTGTTTCGTCACATTTTTTGTCAGAATTTTGAGGTTGACACCATATTTCCGTTTTGAAAAAAGTGTGAGAACTGAATCATCCACAAAATTATCAATCAGAACGATGGACTTTTCCGCTGACCGGACGAGATCTGAAACAAAATTGTGAGCATCAAAGATCTGACCTTCAAAAAATATTCCCTGCTTAGGTTGAAGCTGTTTGTTTTCGAGAGCTGTTAGAACCTTTTCGATCTTACTGTCGGTTTCTATCTGCTTTATTTCGACAGTATCAAGTCGTTGAAATATCTGAGCATTATTTGATATAAAACGACGCATCGAAACAAAAGCTCTCATTATCTGAATGCTTATGTCTATCGCTCTTTCACTACTTAGAATCGACGAAACAGCAGCAACCCCTTGCTCGGAGAACACATACGGAAGAAACCCTCCAAGATGCTGTTTTGAAGGTATCGCATTTTGCGATACCATAAGCTCAGCCTCATTTTGAGATAATTGAAACATAAAATCTGGTGGAAAACGGCGGATGTTTCTTTTAATCTGTTCTCTCAATTTTATCGGTTTTACAGAATAGAATTCGGCAAGATCCCTGTCCAGCATTACCTGAACACCCCTGATCGTATATATGCGGCTTTGAATGTCGTCAAATTTCACAAGCTCTGATTTATCCATTTCAAGACTCCAGGTTTAAGATGCAGAGTTAATATATCGAATTGCGGTTAGATTATCAAGAAAATGAATGCAAGTCTGAATCGGGTCGCAAGATCGTTTCTATGTTATTGTAATTGTTGTTGATTTATAAATCTATCGGTTTCGTTTTAGACGGAATGACCTAACTCTAATAGCTTTTTTTAGTGCTCTGTTATGGGGTGATTTTTCAAAAGTTTAGTAAAAAAGTCGTTTATTTCTTCGCTATAAAAATATTTCTTTGTTTTTGTTTCCATTAAAACATCACAGGTACTCATTATATATTCAATATTTTTTCCATCTAAAAAAACAATTTTCAAAATAAATTCAGACGCCTCAATGTTTTTACATTTAGGTCTTTGGTCTGATGGTATTTCTTTTGCGTTTTTTATAAGTTCTAGAATTGTATCTTGATCATTTTCATTAAGTAAAATTTCCGTTAGTGCATGTATTTCAGAATAAGAACGGTAAAAAAAGCTAATTTTTGGGGAGTCATTTTTTATGTTTTCAATATGTCCATTACTATTTTTATCGTCGCATGAAATAATGAAAGTAATGAATACAAATAGTAAAGTATTAAATATTTTTTTCAAATTATTCATCTATCTTGCAGACTCGTTTTTCGTGTCTTCCGCCTTCAAACGGGGTGGTGAGGAAGATGGTGAGATATTCTTTGGCTTCTTCGACTGTTGTGAATCTGCCGCCGAGGGCGATGATATTTGCATTATTGTGAGCTCTTGCGAGAAGCGCATGCTCCTTTCTTGTGACAAGTGCCGCTCTTATTCCTTTGAATCTGTTTGCCGTAATCGATATTCCGATACCGCTTCCGCAGATCAAAACTCCGTAATCAGCCCGTTTTTCGAGAATATCACGAGCCACAGGTTTTGCATAGTCCGGATAATCGACCGAATCGGGAGAATTTGTTCCGTTATCAATAACGGCATATCCTGATTCTTTAAGAAATTTAACTAGTTTTACTTTAAGTTCATACCCGCCGTGATCTGCACCGATTGAAATTTTCATATATAGACCTCACTTGAAAAACTACTGAATAATATTGTTTTTTCTGGTAAAGAGAAGAAAAACTATTATATTTCCATCCAGCTGTAATTTTATGCCTGAGAGGAGGTATGAATTGAAGTTTAAAATAGTTTTTCTTACTATATGCAGTACCTTTTTTTTCAGCTGTTCAAAGCAGCCGGAAGTCAATTCATTCGAATTTCAAGGTATTGGGACTGTTCTTCAGGTGATCTATGCCGGTGAAAAGAATGCTGAAATGGAAGAGCTCCTGAAAGCTGATGTGAAAACTGTTGAAGAAGAATTGAGCTATTACAAACCCGACAGTTTTGTCTCCCGGATAAATAATCACGGTTTTGAGCATGAGATAACAGTTCCGCATCATGTCTGCCTGTTGATCGAAAGAAGCATACAGTTCGGGCATGACAGCGCCGGTGTGTTTGATATCACATATAAAAGTGAAGGGGTTCTGTGGGAAAAGAACAAAGACAGCGAACCGACAGAAGCGGAAATAATCGAAGCTAAAAAGAACATCGGACTTGAAAAAGTGACAACCGACTGTACTAAAAACACGGTAAAAACTTCTCAAAAAGGAATACTTCTTGATCTTGGCGGAATAGCAAAAGGTTATGCGATAGACAGAGCTGGTGATATTCTGAAATCTAATGGGCATCCTGATTTTATTATCAATTACGGCGGAGATATGCTTGTATGTGGTAAAAAAGGCAAATATCCATGGACTGTCGGTATAAAAGATCCTGATAACAACGGTTCTTTTCTGAGAAAACTGGAATTCGGTGAAGGCGAATGCAAAGGTGTCGCAACCAGCGGAGATTATGAAAGATTCCTTGTAATAAATCAAAAGCAGTATTCACATATTTATGATCCCCGCACCGGAAGGCCTGTCCAGAATGCCAGATCGGTCACAATAATCGGAAAGAATGGCGAAATAGCGGATGCTGTCGCCACGGCAGTTTCGGTTGCTCACGATGAAGAAGCACTGATAAAAAAAATAATGGAAAAATTCAATGTTAAAATATATACTCTCACCGGTTCAGATAAGAAGTGGAAAGAATGGTGATAGTTTAACTGTCTGATAGTGTTGAGGAAAACAGTTGTTTTAGGGTTTTTTGAATGAAGTGTTTTTACTGTTCAATTGAAATCAAAAGCGAGTTTTCGGAGAATTGTCCGGGTTGCGGCAAAGTGCTTGGAAAAGTCTGCTCTAAATGCGGTATAGAATATGAATCGGGAGCTAATTTCTGCATGTCATGTGGCGGAAAGCTTGATGAGCTGGCTCAAAAGGTTGAAAATAATGAAGAGCTTTTTATCCTTGAAGAAGTTACGGTTCCTGATAATCCAGTGCCTGAACCTGTTGTTGAAACTTCTCAGGAATCCGATGATGTTCTGGAGATAGATCTTAAAGTTGACGGTTTCGAGCCTGATGTTCTTGAAGTCGCCAGACCCGAAGTCAATGTTCATAAAAAAAAGAATGAGCCAAAGAAGAGTGATATTGATTTTGATTCTCTTTTTACAGAACTTAACACTCTTGAATTAGTTACAGATGAGTCCGCCGAAGCCTTTCCCGTAAAAAAGACACACGACAAAATATTGAGTGACGGCGACAATGAAAGTGACAAAGATGAGATACAGATAAATTTAAAAAGTGAGAAAATACTTGTAAAAGCAACTTCCGATTATCAGCTTAAACCAGCAAAGATAACAGAAAACTACGATGTTTCGGTGGACGAACTGATAAAAGATGTAGTTACGGCCGAGTTTGAAGAATCATGTGTTCCGCTGCTTAGAAAGATAGAAAAAAATTTAAGAATCTGCAAGGGCGGGATATTTTATCTTCGCGGAGAGGCCGGAAGCGGAAAAAGCCTTTTTGTGAACAGGATAAAGACCACATCGGAAAAGGCTGGCAGCGAAGGTAGTTTTAATCTAGTCGTAACAGATGCAAACATATTCGATTTTGATTTTATGATCTTTATCAGTCTTGCAAGAATATTGATGAAGATAAAAAGCAACGATGTCGGAACTGTCAGAAAAAAACTTGATAAACTTTTCGGTGACACTCTTCCCGAAAGCAAAAAAGACTGTCTCAGTGCATTGATATGCCTCAATTTTGCACCTGTAAAAACAAAACTGCCCAAACATGACATTGAATATCTTCTTTCTTATGTTTTATACGGTCTGAGCCGCAGTAAACCTGTTATCTGGGTAGTTAACAATGCCAATACTTTGAATGTTAGGTCGATCAAATTTTTCAACAGTCTGCAGAAAGTTCTTGAAGCTGCACCTATGGCTGTTATATTGATAACAGATCCCGATGCAGCTGTCTTGAGCGGTGCAGATATCAACAGTATTTACGATTTCAAGGGTTTTCCTGAAGATAAGCTCAAAGAAGAGATTGCTATAATACTTAATACAAAGAAGATTCCGGTCGAACTTGAGAAACTGCTCAAGGATAAAGCACAGGGAAATATGCTCTTCACATTGCAACTGACTGAATTCCTTAAAGATAAGGGTTTTATTTTTGAGATGAAGGGAAGCTGGAGATTTTCAAAACTTCCTGATGATTTTGTATGTCCGTCCAACCTTGATGACCTTATATCACAACGGGTCGATCTTCTTTCCGAAGAAGTTTCGAGAACACTGAAGGAATTCACTCTTTTAAATCTTTTTGAAGTTCCCAAGACGCTTTTCAATGTTGTTTCAACGACATCTCCTGCCTGTGTGGAGGAACTTGTTAGAAAGGGATATATTCTTGAAGCTCCGGACTATCTGAGATTTTCTTCGAGAACAATGCTTTCCGCACTGAAAAAGAAAGTGAAGATCGGAAAGAATGAAAGAAATTACTACAGAGATATAGTTACAAAACTTTCTTCAACGCCGGCTGAAATATATCAGCTTAATAAGCACTGGCTTCTTTTAAGCTATATCAATCTTGGCGGAATAGTTGACAAAAGACTGAATTCTTTTCTTTTTTCTTCAGCAGTTTACATGGAAAAGCTGGGGTTCTTTGAAATTTCTCAAAGAAGTTATCAGACAATAATCTCTTCTTTCGGTGTTGACGATACGCTCGATGATTTCAAAATACTTCCTGAAATAAAGAATGCCAGACTGTGGAGACTTGTCGAGCCTCAATGGGCGAAGATATTCTGGGAAAAACTTTTGAACTATTCAAAGATTAGAAATGATTATCATCTGGAGCTTCTGTCAAGCGGCGAACTTCTTCTTGAAAAAGAGAATGTGAATCTTTCAACTATTGCGGAAGTAGTCAAGAAAATGCATATCGCTGGGTGTTATGAAGAGGAAGTAGGTTTAATAGACAGAACGGTTGAGCTTCTTATAAGTTCCGGTAATTTTCTTGATGCAAATACATTCGCAGCCCGTGGATACAAAATACTTCGTGACATAATCATGAAATACGGATCGAAAGATATTTCTCCGGCTGATTTTGTATATGTTCTTTATGTAAGATGCGCATGCAAACTTGCCGAAGTGTGTATCATGCTGGAAGATTACGACAAAGCTTCTGCAATTCTTGAGGAGGCTTTGGAATATGCCGAAAGATACAGTGTTTCTTATTTCAAATCCAAAATACAGCACCTGCTCGGAAAAATTAGATTTGCTCAGAAAGATGAATGGGAAGAGATTATGAAAGAAGGTTTTTATAATGCAATAATCGGCATGGATTTTTCAATAATAAAATCATTTCTTTATTTTTTTGAAGAGAATAATCTTGAAGAAAAAGAATGGGTTGCGCCATTTCTCGAATATAAAAACTGGATCAACTTCTGATATTTTAAATCGATACAGCTCTAAACTTGACGGAAACGGTTATTTCTGATAGGTTTTCTTTACTAATTATTTGGCAAGAGGTCGTCATGGTAAACCGATTGTTTGTGCTGATAATAACGGTGCTTTTGATGCTCACTTCATGTGGGATCGCAAAATCAACTTCATCGATCAGAAAAGCCGAGTTCCAGAGAGAAAAGACTCTTGAAAGAATTGTTTCAGAATTTGGTGGCGGAGATTTGATCCAGACTGATGAGTTCGGCAACAAATTTTTAAAAAAGGATGCGGCGGAAAAAGTAACCCCGGTCGAAAAAAGAAGAGCCGCATATTTCTTCTATAAAGCCGATGTGTATCTGGCAAAAGCTTGTGAATTCAGATCAAAAAGTCTTTATGATCAGTCAGAATATCTTGCAAAACAGTCATTGGGATATTTAAATTCTTCCGAAGCTGTTCTTAACGAAAAAACCGAGAGTGTTGACAATGAGAAAAAAATAGTTCCGGTGCCTGTAAAAGCAGAGCCTGCACCTGTGAAAGCAGTGCCGGCACCAGTAAAAGCAGTGCCAGTGCCAGTAAAAACTGAACCTGCACCTGTAAAAACTGAGTCCGCACCAGTAAAAGCAGAACCGGCACCAGTGAAAGCAGAACCGGCACCAGTGAAAGCAGAACCGG
>DAOQAY010000024.1:0-9165 GCA_035354435.1 bacterium | reverse complement strand
AAAGCAGAACCGGCACCAGTGAAAGCAGAACCGGCACCAGTGAAAGCAGAACCGGCACCAGTGAAAGCAGAACCTGTTAAGGAGGAAAAGCCCTCTTTGAAAGGTGATCCTTTTGCTGAAAAGAAAGAAGAAGATAAAAAGGTTGAAGAAAAACCTAAAGAGGAAAAGAAGCCGTCATATTATGATGTTTATGAAGAAATGAGACAGAAGTATTTGAAAAAACAGGAAGAACAGAAAGCAAAAGAAACGGGAAAAGAAAAAAAGGACGAAAAGAAAGAAGATAAAAAGGAAAATAAAAAAGAGGAAGATAAAGAAAAGAAAGATGACAAAGCACCTGAGGGAGGTGCAAAATGAAGAAAATACTTATTATTACTCTGTTTGTAATTGTCGCAATAAGCGGATGTACGGCAGGCGGAAAACTTTATCGCAGTTCGCTTCTTGAAAACAAAAGGCTTGAGGTAGACAAAAAAAGAGGAGCAGATATGTGTGCTCCCTATGAATTTGCTATGGCTGAAAGTCTGGTTGAGTTTGCCAAACTTGAGCTTGAAAGCGGAAATCATTTCCGTGCCGAAGAATATCTCACTTCCAAAGATCTTTATGCCACAAAAGCTTCGATGAAGGCTGACAGCTGTTTAATTAAAGATGCAGATGGAGATAAAATTCCTGACGAAAAAGATAAGTGTCCGAAAGAACCGGGGCTGCCTGAATTTGAAGGCTGTCCTGATAAAGATAAGGATGGAATTCCTGATATTGATGACAAATGTATTGATGTTCCCGGTATAAAAGATTTGAATGGCTGTCCTCCAGCTTCAGACAGGGATTTAGACGGAATTGCCGATTCAGAGGACCGCTGTCCAGATGATAAAGGTTTTGCTGAATTTAAAGGCTGTCCTGATAGAGACGGTGATGGTATTGCCGATCTGGAAGACAAGTGTCCTGACATCAAAGGCACAAAAGAGCTTTCCGGGTGCCTTCCCGCTGCTGACAGAGACGGAGACACAATTCCTGATTCTTCCGACAGATGTCCTGATGAAAAAGGAACTCTTGAATTTAAAGGCTGTCCTGATAGAGACGGTGACGGTATTGCCGATCTGGAAGACAAGTGTCCTGACATCAAAGGCACAAAAGAACTTTCCGGATGTCTTCCGGCTGCTGACAGAGATGGAGACACTATACCTGATTCTTCCGACAGATGTCCTGATGACAAAGGCGCTTTGGAACTGAAAGGGTGTCCTGATAGAGATCTCGACAAAATAGCAGATCTTGACGATAAATGTCCTGATGTTCCTGGTGTTACTGAATTATTCGGATGTCCTAAAGTTGTTGACAAAGATGGTGACGGCATCAATGACGATGAAGATAAATGTCCCGATGTTCCGGGAATAAAGGAGGAGAACGGTTGTCCGAAGAAATATAAACTTATAGTTGTGACTGCTCAGAAGATCGAACTTAAGCAGGTCGTCTATTTCCAGAGCGGTAAAGCGGTCATCGAAAGACAGTCTTACGAAATGTTAAAGGAAGTCGCAGATGCATTGAAAAATGCTCCTTCAGTGAAGAAAGTTATAATTGAAGGACATACTGACAATGTGGGAAACAGAAATTTTAATGTTACGCTTTCCCAGAAGAGAGCTGAGTCTGTGCGTGAATTCCTTGTAGATGAAGGTGTTCAGTCATCGAAACTGGAAGCAAAGGGATATGGGCCTGATAAGCCGATCGCTTCAAACAAAACAAATGCCGGAAAAGCCAAGAACAGACGAGTTGAATTTATTCTCGAACAGTAAATTCACTATCTCAGGGGGAAATTGAAATGGGCGGTCAATCCAAAGAAGAAAAGAATTCAGCAAAAAAAGTTTTAGATGAAAATAAAAATATTACTGGTGATGAAGTTCTTTTTTCTTCAAGCGATAACAGAACAAAAGTAAGGATATATGTCGAATTCGAGGTTACTCTGACGGGTCCGCACATTTTCTTTACAAGCTTTACGATGGATATAAGCGAAGGCGGAGTTTTTGTTGCTACACATCAGATTTTTCCCATAGGAACTGAGTTCCAGTTAAAACTTATAATCGGTGAAGAGACCCTTGATATTGATTCAAAGGTTATATGGGTCAGGGGTGTGGACGGTGCCACAATAAGCGGTCAGGAACCGGGAATGGGGTTAAGTTTTATAAACCTCGATGCCCACGCTCTGGCAGTTATCTCCACATTTATTAAAAAAAGAGAACCATTATTTTACGATTCTCAGTTATGAACAGATCAGATCTCAAGGAAAGCGGGCTTGATGAAGTTTTCCAGCTGATAATTGATGTTTTCAAACCATTCAGGAGAGTTTTATCTTACGGTTCACTTGTGTTATGTCCTTTTGCAACTCTTTTCGCCGGTACTGAAAGAATGGAGCATATCCGGACAATTCTTGAAAAAGGATGCGATCCGGCAACTAAAGATAAATTTCCGGAAAAATAATAATGTCAGCACCATTTATATCAGCAGTTACGACACATTCAAAAACCAGATATATTTCTATTGAAGGTTCGATTTCAGGTTCGGACATATCTTTTTCTGTCGATCCGGTCCAAAAAGCCGGCATATCAGCTAAAAATCCTTCAGCCAGAGTCATTGTTCCTGACAGGTTTCTGTCCTGTGCAGTTTTTGGTGTTTCAAAAGACGGATCATTAAAAGCAGCCGAGCTGTTGGCGGGAAGACTTTTTTTTAATATTAAAAAAAGAGGGGTGTTGACAGACATCAGAAAAGAGCTTGTTTTTGATAATATTGATGCAATAGTTCTCTGCGGCGGATATGAAAATTCAGGCAATGAATATATAAACGAAATGATTAAAACCATTTCAAATTCAGATTCTTTTCTGAAAAACAGGCCTGCGGTTATATTTTCAGGGAGCAAATCGGCAACTTCATCTGCCCAGTATAATTTTTCTTCTCTCACGGATTTTTTTCAGGTTGATAATTTTATTGACGATCCTTCAATATTTCTGGATTTTTCTATTCACAGGAAGATTGTCTTGAAGAAATCTTTTCGTGATCCGTTGAACACCGATCCTAGAAAAACAGATACATATCACTATTTTGATGTGCTGGCTAAATTCAATGAAGTTTTTTGCGGAAAATATGCAAACAAAGTTCTCACGGCCTTTTTCACTGATAATTTTACTGTTTTAAGCCGGACCGAAAGGGCAGGCGGAAAATATTTTAATAAAATGTACGGCATTTCAGGAAATATTGATTTTTTATCTGCGGAGAATTTCTCAGCAGGTTACCGGTCATTTTTTGCTGAAATCAAAAGTTGCAGCGAGGCTTTTAAAGAAACTGATGATATTCTTCCTCTTATTGGCGAAAGCGGTACTCATTTTATAAGACTTGACAGAATAAGCGGTATTTCAGTGTGTAATGATCTGAGTTTTGAAAGATTTGTGGACCTTATATGTGATCCTGACCTTCTCAGAGGAGCTGTCGAGTTTATTTTTGACAGGGATGGACTCTATCTGGCTGCCGGTGCTATGTTTATGGAGAGCAGTTCGGATTTTTCAGAATGGGTTATAGAATCATCATACTGTGATAATTTTACAGCCGGATGGATTGTGATTCCCGATGGAGATTTTATAAAGGACAAGCCGGCGCTATCCTTATACATAAATGGCAATGATACTGATGTTGTCAATACTTATTCATGGGGTAAAAGATATTTTTTGACAGTCGAACCGTTTTCCGTGATAGAAATACAGGCTCTGGGGAAAGTGTTTTTTGAGGGATCTGGACAGAAGAAAGTTCTGAAAACAGGCAGGAGTTCAAGAATAGTCATTATTGATCTTAGGAAAGAGAAAAGCTGATGAAAAGATGGGTTTTCCTTATAGTACTGCTACTTTCTTTTTCCAATATGTTCGCACAGAAAGCCGATCTCTTTACTTTAAAGGCAGACGAAGAAGGCAATGTGAATATTTCAATTACAAATCGCAGCTCGGGTATTTCCGGTGCTGAACTTTACAGAGAATCCGGGAAAGGTCAGCCATCGATAATTTTTGAATTCATGCAGACAGGGGAAAGTTTTACAGAAAAAGCACAGCCCGGCACTTGTTATTTCCTGAAAATATACTCAGAAGATTCAACAGTGACAACAACAGAAAAAAAATGCTATTACGAGGAAAAATATATCAGCAGAATAAACTTCAACATGCTGGCGGTTCTTTTTATTTTTATAGTTTCAATTTTAATCCCGTTCTTCTTCAATGGTTCTTTTTTCAATAACAGGAACAGTCATTATTCCTCGGTTATACACAAGTTCATGATGATGATTGATGAAGGCTGCCGGAAAGTGGTGCTTCATGCTTTTTCAGACAGCAGACACTCTATTCTTTTTTATACAACGGCAGATTTCATTAATACTCTTCATCAGAAAGACAGCATTTCAATCCATTCATTCTACGGATGCGGTTCATCTGACCTTATGAAGGATCAGAGAAACAGTACAGATACATTTACAATACATGCTTCAGACGGATTTTTAAGTTCCAGTTATAATGACTGTTTAAATCCTGACAACAAAAAACAGATATCTTTATCAACAACTGTCTCAGGGATTGGAATGGATTCCATCAGCGGAAGGAAGTGTCTTGTTTCAATAGAGCCTTTCATGATTTCATCGCAAGTCAGCAATGAAGCAAAGAATTTTGAGTTGAAATCTTCAGGAGCTTACACTTTTCTGATAATGGTTTCGTTTATGATAATAATTCTTTCTGTCTTGAGCACGCTAAGTGTCTTTTTCCCGGAATTAAAGTTCTTTTCAGGTCTGACGGGTGGTGTGAAATGAGCAGAAAGATGACTGCACTTTTATCAGTGTTTCCTCTTTTACTCGTTATTTTTACGCTTTATGCAGGAGCCGGAAGAGGCGTTTTCTCAATTATGCTTAAATGGGGCGAAATAGTAATTGTTTTCTCGCTTCTGGCAGGAATGTTCAAACTTCTTCAGCTCGAATTTTCCAAGTTATACAGAAGCAATGGAAGATCTATTCATCCAATAGTCATTATTCTTTCTTTTACGGTCACTTTTGCAGCCGGGCTTCTTAATTTTGAAAGCAACAGGGCTGTTTTGAACAATAGTATAAAAGAGTATCCTGAATATCTGACTGAAATAGTAAGAACTCTGATAAATGAAGATAATTATCTGAAAAAATATCCGGCAAGAAACAAGCTGGTTCTTTATGTTGCCGGGAAAGCATCATCTCTGTTTACACCCGCTGAAGAAATGCTCAAAAATGCTGATATTTCTAGAGATGAGTTTAACAATCTGAGATCAGGCAGGACAAAACTTCTACTGAACGAAGATGATGTTTTTAATGTTCAGCTCATAATCGAAAAAACAAAAAAGATCAGCCTCGAAACAGTAAAGATAATACTTCCGGCGGCGAGGGAAATGAGAATATGGTTCGACCATTCTGTCGGGTCTCTTCCTGATGCGGTCCTTACAGCTGAAGAGATAAGAAAAAGTACAATAAACGATCTTGTGCTGGACGATTCAAAGATCGAGGGATCAGGGGTTATGCTGAAAAGTGCAATTGCCGGATATCTTGAAAAAAACAATCTGCCGGAGATAGAAAAGGGTGATATTCTGGTGAATTACCGTGATTTTGTCATTTTTTCAGGAATCGGGCAGATGGTAATATCACAATATTGTGCAACGCTTGATGAAAATATTTCCAGAGATGTTTCGTCCAGAGTGTTTTTTGCCTTTTTGAAGACTGAAACAATATCATCTCCAAAAATAAAAGGTGTTCTTCAGTGGATATACCGCCGTGTTTACGATCCGCTTTTCAGTGCATTCATGTCACTGCTGTTTGTTTCAATGATAGCTGTAGCATACAGAAGATTTTCATTTAAATCATATTCACTCGGGGTCATAACAGTTTCAGCTTTCATTGTAATATGCGGATTTCTTCCGCTTCCGGAAGGTTTGCAAGGTCCTTTTTCTCAGGGTTATATGATGAATGTTTTTTCAATGCCGGTTTTCATCGCGATGATGATAGGAACAGGAGCCGGGATCATGTTCCATTATTTGAACGGTTTCCTGAAAATGTTTTCATCTGACGGGGACAAGAAATGACAGAAAAGATTGGAAAATTTCTTACCGGTATTCCGTCATGGTATTTGATAATTCCGGTTTTTCTTATCATAGGAATATTAAGGTTTTCCAATATTGCAACTGTATCTCCGGTTTCTGAAGAGAGCAGGCATGTTGTTGAAGTTATTAACGGAATAAAGCCAGGCTCGAAAATAATGGTTCTCGTGAATTATGGACCTGAAGGAAGAGCGGAGCTGGAGGAAAGTCTTTCAACACTTATCACCACTTTTGCAAAAAAGGAAGTGGGTATCGTTTTTGCAACAATGGTTCCTGCTGGTATTGAAACTATTTCCATGTCTGTTGAAAAAAGTCTCGGAATGTTGAAAGCGACAGAGGTCAGGTATGTTTACGGCAGAGACTACATAAATCTGGGATACATTGCCGGCGGTCCTGTTGCAGCCGGTATGCTTGCCGGGAAACTGACAGAAATGAGAAAAAAGGATGTCTATGGCAATGAACTTAAAAATATGCCGGTAATGAACGGGATAAACAGTTTTGAAGATTTTTCGGGTCTTTTTGAATTTTCCTCGATGAAAATAGATGATGTTCCTGGTGCTGTTCTAATATCAATGATGTCCGGCGGACAAAATGTTGTTAAAACGGTTTTCTGCACTTCGGACAATGTTGCAGAAGTTATTCCTTTTCTCAGGTCAGGTTCAATAAATGCAATGGCAGGCGGGTTCAGAAATGTTGTCGCCGCCACCAAACTTCTCAATCCTTATTCAAATGATGACAAGAGATATTTTATATGTACCGCAGTATTGTTTTATATACTGATCGTAATAGTGACCGGAGTCATAGGAAAATTTCTGAGAGGACGGGAATGATATTAAGTACCGATATCGGAGTATGGATCGCTTCGGCATTGACAATTGCAGTTTTGTCGGGTTTGTTTAAAGATAACAGGGTATTCCGTTTGACAGAATCTGTTTTTATCGGTGTTTCAGCAGGTTATTTCGGATGTGTCTGGCTCATTTCGATAATATTTCCATCAATTGATGAAGCTGCAAACGGCAATATGATGATTCTTATTCCTATCATTGCCGGACTTATCCTTTTTCTGCCCAGAAGCAGGGAAAGCAGGTATTCTAAACTTGTATATCTGCCTGCTGCATCCATTTCATTGCTTTATATTGCGATAGCTCTGCCGCTTTATTTCGAAAAATATGTTTATGATATGATATCGGCATCAATCATTCCGCTAATCTATATTGGTGGTGACGGCAGAGTAGTGTGGGACATGACGGTCAATTCATGGATATCAATACTCGGAACTGTAAGTGTTATGTGGTTTTTTGTAGCAAGATTTTATAAATTAGGCAACACTGCTCATTTCTTCGGGGAGATAGGAAGATTCTATGTCCTTGTTGCATTGGGTTGCACTTTTGGATATACTCTCCTGTCGAGAGTGATCCTGTTTACCGGAAGGTTTGATTTTATTGTAACTGAGTTGTTCGGATTCAGATTTTGATACGGGAGGTTGTTATCAAAACCTCGGGAGTTAAGGAAATGAATAGAAAAATTGCTGTAGCTTTGATCCTTTTGTTCGCACTTGTTTTGAATGCGAGCCTTTTTGAGAAGATATTTTCAACTTCGAAGGAATATTCGATATCTCAGGGCGAGATAACTGTCTATGCACTTAGAGCAGTGAAGAACAAATATCTCAATAAATCCAAGCTTCAGGCAGCGGATCTTTTAACTGAAGGGTTAAATGCGATTCAGGAGCAGCTTCCTGAAACGATAATAAATTATGACAGGAACAAAGGCATTGTCGATGTCCAGATATATAATCACAAGTATACCGCTCAGGTAAAAAGGATGAAAGATCTGTATGATATTGCTTATGTTTTAAAACAGGTTTACGGATTCATAGAAAAGAATTACAAGCCTGAACAGCCTATGGAAATTACAGATGTCGAATATATTGCAATAAACGGAATTCTGAAAAAGCTCGATCCTCATTCCTATATTTTTACACCCAAAGAATTTGAGGAATTCACAAGTTCAACCGAAGGGAATTTTGGCGGACTTGGAATAATGATAAGTGTAAATGATGACGGTGAAATAACGGTTGTATCTCCTATGGACGGTACTCCTGCAATGAAAGCAGGAATAGAGGCAAACGATGTCATTGTCCAGATTGACGATGAATCTGCGATAAACATGTCCCTCAATGAAGCCGTTGAAAGGATGAGAGGTAAACCTGATACCGAGATCACTCTGAGAATTAAAAGGGCCGGTGTACCCGAACTGTTGAAGTTCACTATGGTCAGGGCGGTGATAAATATTGAATCAGTCGTGAAGGATATGCCTAGTCCGGGTATCGGTTATATAAAGCTTTCAGGGTTTATGGAAAACACATATCCTGCCATGCTTTCAGCACTTGACGACCTTAAAAAGAAGGGGATGAAAGGGCTTGTTCTTGATATGAGGAACAATTCGGGCGGACTGCTTTCACAGGCGATAAAAATAAGCGATATTTTTCTCAAGCAGGGAGTTATTGTTTCTACTGTCGGCGATGAAGAAAAAGAAGTGAGCGACGCAACAGTTGAAGATACCGATATTCTGGATATTCCGATCGTTGTCATGATAAATGAAGGGACGGCTTCAGCGGCTGAGATAGTAACGGCGGCGTTGAAAAAGAACGGCAGAGCGACAGTCATTGGAAGAAAAAGTTTTGGAAAGGGAAGTGTTCAGAACCTTTTCAGGATATCCGGCGGCGGCGGATTGAAGCTGACTATAGCTCAATATCTTACTCCCGGTGATATTTCCATTCAGTCCGTAGGCATCACTCCTGATATTGAACTTAGGCAGGCTTATATAAGCAAGGCAAAAATATCTATTTTTGATGACGGTGACGATATTCTTAAAGAAGCGAACCTTAAAGAGCATATAGTTTCCGATTATGTTCCTGCTGTTATTGAAAAACCGGCGCTTACTGTGAGATATTTTAAGGAATACAAGGATATAGATCAGATAATAAAAGAAAGACGGCAGGAGAAGGTGGGAGCGTTCAAAAATGATGAAGAGATAGAAATC
>DAOQAY010000023.1:0-27122 GCA_035354435.1 bacterium | reverse complement strand
CAGAGGTTAATTTATTCCACTAAATTCCCCTGTCCAGATTTAGACTACCATTATACGATTTATCAATAAATTTAAGGAGCAGTTTCACCACAACCTATTACCTTATCGGGAATCTGTTAAGTTCATCACGGCATGACTGCCAGTCCGGCAGGAATTTACTCATTATGGCTTTGAATCTGTCATTATGTGACCGTTCAAGGAGATGCGCAAGTTCATGCACAACCACATATTCCAGACATTTCAGCGGTCTTTTTGCAAGTTCTGTGTTGAACCTGATATTTTTAGCAATGTAGTTACAGCTTCCCCACTTTGATTTCATCCGCTTAATAAAGATCCTGCTGACTTTCACACCCATTATTTCTTCCCATTTTTCTATTAGCGGTGCAAGTGCGGCGTTCAGTTGACCTTTGTACCATTCCTCAATAATTATCTCTCTTTTTTCTTCGCTTGTAGCTGGCCTGACTTGAAGAATAAAACTGCCGTCTTCAAGAAATATCTTAGGTATTGTATCTTTTTCGATCACTTCCAGCTTATAACACTCGCCCCAGACGAAGTAATTATTTTTATTGAGATATTCAACCGGCACTGTATCTGCCAGTTCACGAACTTTCTGCTGATGTTTTTTTATCCAGTCAATTTTTGAAACCGCAAACGAACGGATATTGCTCAGACTCATTCTTACCGGTGCTGAGATTTTTACATCACCGGTTGGAGAATAGACTCTTAAATAAATATTTCTGATCCTTTTTCTTACAACTTCAATTAAAATCCCGTCAAGTTCAATTGTTTCCATAATCATCAACCTACTACAATTTCTCTTTGCCTTTTAACTTATTGAAATTCTTTTTGCAAAAAAGTGACGGATAATAATTATCTTTTTTTTTCTTGACAACATCATCAGCCATGATTATATATTTAGAGAATTATCTAAATGTTTAACGACAGGAGGAGAAATGATAAATGATGTTTTCAAGGCTCTCTCAGATCCGACAAGAAGAAAGATCCTCGAAATGTTGAAGGAAAAGAACATGACTGCGGGAGAGATCGCCGATGCTTTCACGATCAGTAAGCCATCGGTCTCGTTTCATCTGAACATTTTAAAATCGTCAGAACTTGTTCTGGCGGAAAGAGATGGACAGAACATTGTCTATTCTATTAATACGACTTTATTTCAGGATGTAATATCATGGCTTTACGGGTTTAATTACGGAGAAAAAAAATGAAAAACAGGAACGCTTTAATTATTTCAATAATTTCATTTCTTGGAATCTGTGCTATTTACGGTTCTCTTCCTGAGCAGATACCGCTTCACTGGAATGCAGCTGGAGAAATTGATAATTATGGTGCGAAATGGAATATTTTCTGGCTCGCTGCCATGCCGGTAGCCATGACACTGTTTTTTGAGATACTGCCGAAAATAGATCCCAGAAGAGATTCATACGAAAAACACGGAAAAGCTCTCGGATGGATAAACTGGTTCACCGTGATCCTGTTCATTGTAATCTCGTGGATTACTGTCGGAGTATCAAAAGGAATGATCTTTGATGTTTCTAAAATCGTCCTCATTTCGATTGGCATTTTGTTTCTGGGCATGGGAAATTTCATGGGACAGCTGAGACAGAATTACTTTGTCGGGATAAAAACCCCGTGGACACTCGCCAATGAAACAGTTTGGAGAAAGACTCACCGGAAAGGAGCCGCAGTTTTTGCACTGATGGGACTTTGTATGATCGTTTCCATTCTTCTTCCGGCAGAATATATCACTGCCGTCATTATTTCAGTCACACTTGCCGGAACCGCATACCTCATAATCTATTCCTATCTTGAGTACAGAAAGATCGCTTGAAATCTAAAATTGACAACCGGGGTCATATATTTATAATCCCGCGATGGATGCTTCCGTGGCTCAGTCGGTAGAGCAGCTGATTCGTAATCAGCAGGTCAGCGGTTCGATTCCGCTCGGAAGCTCCAGTCTTTTCAATAGATTTTGCGTTTTTAAAAAATGCAAAACCGACCCCAGACTCACCTAAAATATCACCTGAAGTTTTTATCTACGCTTTTACTGTTATTATTTTTATATTTTTGAAAAGTGATTTGAAAAGAGTAGAATCATGTCGTTAATCAGTTGGAGGTGATTATGAACAGTGTTTACATTCTCGTCTTTTCCGCTCTCTGGCTTATTGTTGCCTATTTCTGGTACGGCAAAAGGATTTTACAGAAAAAACTTGTCGAACCGCTTGACCAGAATCCGTGTCCATCACATGCCCAGCAGGATGGAATTGATTTTTCACCGGCGGCACGGCTTGTACTTTTCGGACATCATTTTTCATCAATTGCAGGTGCCGGACCCATTGTGGGACCGATCGTTGCTGTTACTTTTTTCGGCTGGGGACCTGCTGTGATCTGGCTTCTGGTAGCCGGAGTTTTTATCGGAGCGATCCATGACTATCTTTCGCTGATCATTTCTGTACGGCATTGCGGAGTCAGCATCCCTGACACAGCAAAGGAGTTTGTTTCAAATAAAGCGAGAATTCTTTTCCTCATTTTTGTCTGGCTTACAATAATCCTTGTCGTTGCTGTTTTTGGAAATCTTGCAGCAAAATCACTCATAACTAAAGCTGAACTTGTAATCCCGACATTCATGGCGATACCTCTTGCAATAGTGTTCGGAATATTCAATAAAAACAGAATCCTGCCACTCTGGGCAAACACAATCTTTGCAATTTCAGGACTTATTTTATTCATCTGGCTCGGATTCCAGTACCCGATCACTCTGCCTTACGATCCGCATACTTCATATGTTATCTGGTTCACCCTTTTGATGACATACGGATTTTGTGCTTCTATAACACCTGTATGGATACTTCTACAGCCGAGAGATTATATTTCAAGCTGGGTTCTCATTATCGGAGTTCTTCTTGCTTTTGCAGGGATTTTCATAGTACATCCCGATATGAACGCACCGTTTTTCACAAATTTTGTAAGTACAGAACAAGGTCCGGTAATTCCATTTCTTTTTATAATTATTGCCTGCGGAGCGGTTTCGGGCTTTCACAGCCTTATCGCTTCCGGAACTTCTTCAAAACAGATCGACAGGGAAAGCGATGCTCTTTTTGTCGGCTTCGGTGCAATGCTGATGGAAACAATTATCGGAATTATCGCCGTAATAATCGCCGGTGGAGCAATATTGTGGGGAACCGAACCGGGTCAGCTTCAGGAAATTTTCAAAAGTAGCGGCGCTCTTGCCGTGTATGGTGACGGTTTCGGGAAACTTACTTCGTTTATTTTCACACCGGAAGTTGGAAGCGTGATCGGAGTCACAATAGTTAACATTTTCATAATGACCACACTTGACACCAGTGTAAGACTTTCAAGATTCCTGACAAACGAAATGATAGGCGGAATTCTTCCGAAACCGGTAAGAAACAAATTCTTTTTTACTATTATCCCTGTCATTCCGGCATTCATTCTGGGCATCACCGATTCATGGTCACTCATCTGGCCGGTTTTCGGTGCTGCAAATCAGCTTGTCGCCGCACTTGTTTTTATCATAATTACTTCATATCTTTACGCAAAAGGCAAACCCCTGAAATACACACTCTGGGCAACAATTTTCATGCTTGTAATGACAATAACGGCTCTTTTCTGGCTCGCCTGGAAATTCTTTTTTGTCAGTCAGAATCTTTTCCTGGGCAGTGTATCTGCAATACTCATCGTACTTGCCGTGATGATGGTTATGGAAGGTGTAAAGAAGATAACACTCGCCAGAAAAACATCAAAAATTGTAAGCTGACCGGAATTTTCGATTTTATCCGGATTTTTAAATTTTCAGGAATAAAAATAATTTGCAGTTTGTTTGTTTACTGTCGCTCGACAAGTGTCAAACTTTCTTGGTCAAAAATCACACACCAAACGAACTAATCCCCGCTCAGGGGATTTCTTTTTTATTTATTCCATCCGCAAAAGTTTTAGGGCCGAAAGGTTGATGCGATTATAAACTTCAGCACCTCCGCCGGTTCCTGCCGTGTAAATTGTAAAGTGGTCAAAATAGGACATGTTATTGAAATCACTGATTGTTATTCTATAGCTTTTAGAACTGTCAAGCTCTGTTTGAGCAAACGAGCTGTTGTCCCATCTGTCCCACGAAATAATGTGCGGCATTTTTACTATACCTGTCGAAACAAGTGCATCTGTCCCTTTTTCGAACACTTCTATCTTTTTAACGGCACAGGTTATGCCGGTGTTAATCGGTCTGCCGTTGCTGTATTCAAGCTGAATGTAATACTTTCCGCTTTGAGAAACAGTGATATTGTCAACGACAACAGCCTGTGCAGGTGTTCCCCAGTCACTCAGGTGAAGTTTTCCGTGTTCGTTCACAAGCTCTCCGCCGCCGGTAGTCACCATTGAACTGGCTGAGTAAGTAGTTATCCTTTCAAAAGCGTTTCCCCAGTAGCACTGAGGATCCGTATGATGTGACTCGTTACCAGTTGCCGTGAAAGTCTGTGAAATTGAATAACAGCATGTTTCCGCCTGACAGTCTGCAGAATCAGGATCTGTCCATGTTCCTGCGTTAAGCCCGGTCGCCACCCTCGATCCGTTCCTGAAAACTGAAAAAGAAGTAGCGGCTGTTTCGCCGTTTTTATTGAGATCAAAAGAAATGTTCCCTGAATTTACAGAAATGACGGGAGTTACAGGCTCTTTCGGAGCATAAATATAAGGCGCAGTATAGTTGTCTATCAGTTTTATTTCTGAAGAATCCACTACTTTTGTCGTCATATCAATCACAATATCGTTTTCAGACACAAGATCAGATGCACTTAATCCGCCGGTAAGAGGTTTCCCGTTATGCAGTATAGATTTGACAGTGAAATAGCCTGAAGTCGCCTCATCAGAAGGAGGAAGAATAATATGAATGTGCAGAAGTTTTCCATGGAAAGGAATATTCCTCAGAACTAATTTCTCTGTTTCTTTCAACACATCATTCCTGAAACTGACCGGAATTACTGGTGAAAAACTCAACACCCCGTCTTTGACATCAAAACCTGCAAGAACTTTTATAACCATTGAAAGATATCCTGAAACGCTCCAGAGCTGTCTTCTTGAATTGACGACCGGACCTGAATAAATTCCGTCTTCATAACTATTGCTAAGCGCAGTGAATTCAAAATTTTCCATGTTTGAGAGATTGAACGCAGCTCCGTACATCAGCGATTTTATTCCGTTTTCCATTGCTGAACTGTTCTTGACTTTGTAAGCGGCTCTCAGATCATAAGCTGTGACAAAAGGCCATATTGCCCGGTTATGATATATCGGAGTGAACGGATTTTGAGGCCAGATTACAGGTGCTCCATGTGGAGTTCTTGGATAATTTGAAACAAAATCAGGCGATTCACTCTGAAAAATATCACTTGTCAGAACCGATAATGACTGCCCGAGAAGATCGTGTTTATTCACAGCAAAACTATCAAGCTCTGTTGTCTTGAATGTTGAAAGGAGTGGATCTCCGTCAATTAAAAACCCATTTTTTATAGCAGTTTCAAGGTCTTGCGCCCACTGCGAATATTTTGTCACAGCAGTTGTATCTCCTGCTTCATCCGCCATTTTGGATAGAACAGTCAGTGCATTGAGATGAAGAATATTTGTCGAAAGCGACTTTGACATGCCAATGTGAACTGTGTTTTCTTTTGTCCATGACGGATAGGTCTGTTCACGCCAGTCAAGAAATGACTGCTCTCCAAAGTAAAGCCCGTCACGGGGATCAAAAACCGCAATTCTATCGGTTTCAACAGTATTGGTTATCGCTTCGTATGCCAATTCAAAGAACGATTCTCTATCCGCCGTATTCAGATAATTCAGAAGTTCATATGCCGCAAACGCCCAGGAAACACGGTCTGAACTTATCGGCCAGCTTCCGCCGCTTCCTGTATCCTGAACAATTTCAGGTGATCCGCCGCCGATTGAGTCCTTTCTATCTGATATTTTAAACAGCAGACTGTTCATCGACCTTACTGGATCTACAAGTGCCAGCGCAAGCTCAACAGAATATGCTGTGTCTCTGGTCCATACATAATTCCATTTTTCTCCAGTCTCGAAACAACTGCACGGAACCGGATTTCCATTGTTGAAACCGCCGTCAGAGATCTCTTCAACGCTGTCTTCTTTTACTTCCTGCATGGCAAGTGCAAAAAGGGCATCGAAAATATTGTTACCGCTCCTAAGCACCATCTGTCCGTTTTCTTCAACAATTACAACGCTTTTTGAAGCAGGATTATTATCACGGAGCGTAATATCCGTTGAAAGTTCGTATGTTCTGTACTCGGTATCGTTCAATGTCACAGCCGCATTCATTCCGTTGTAACTTAAACTTGAAGTAGACAAAGGCGAGGGATCATTATCAACCGCAATTATCTCATATCCGCCATCTTCATCGGGCTGAACATCTTCATCAAATTCATCAGTATCGGTATCAGTATCCGGAACATCATCGCTTTGCAAATCATTATCCATGAAAGTATCGTCATCTGTCAGTTCATCAGGATCACTACTGTCATCATCAGGTCCGTCATTTGTGTCAGATATTTCATCACTGTCATCGCTGTCAATTGTTTCATCTGTCAAAGTTTCATTATCCGAATCGGCTATTGTATCGTGATCGTTCTTAGTCGCAGTTTTAGAACACGACAGAATAAATGCCAAAACAGTTAATAATATCAGATACTTCATAATATGTCCTCTAATTATTTTCCGATAACGAGATCTCCTCTTGCCGGAACTGTCACTTTGCCGCTTGTAACGGTGACATTGTTACCGTCAAGATCTTTAAATGTGCCGCTGATCCCAGAACATGTGCCCTGATAACTGGCTGATCCTCTATTGATACCGGCAATTACAATTTCAGTGCCGTAAGTAAGTTTATAGACCCAGGCATCGTTTGTAGAAGAGCATGTCTCTCTTTTTCCATATCTGAGAGCTTTGTGGGCTTTTCTAAAATTACCCAACTTTTTCACATAGTTAAGTGCACTTGTCTCATCTGTGGTAAGTCCTGTGAATTTCATTACAGCCCTTCTGCCCGAATCAAGTCCGTCTGCTGCCTGTCCTGTCATTCCGATGTCATCGCCCTGATAAAGCATCGGAACATTGACCGGTGCTGTCATCAGGAATGTCTGGGCGTGCTTCAGTTTTGCGTAATCGCCTCCGCACTCGGTAAGCGCCCTGTCCTGATCGTGATTTCCGAAGAAATTGCCCATAACGGCTCCCGGATATCCACCTGACCCGCCCATTGTCGACTGCTCAGTCAGGAATGTCGTGTCATTGCCCACTGTCCAGCTTGCAAGATCGGACATATTCCCGTTACCCCAGAGCAGATAATATTTTGCATTGGAATAAAAATCCTCGTTCACCTGACCTTGCACCATATCGGCTCTTGTGTGGTATCTCGCCCAGCCGCCCAGAGATTCTCCGACCATATAAAAAACTTCAGCCTGATCGGGTGATGCGTGATCGGCAACTGTTGTTTCTATTTTTGATATTACTGCACTTTTAAGCTCTTTCACAAAAATGTCATCCATGTGTTTAAGTGCATCGGCTCTGAATCCGTCAAGGTTGTATTCCTCAATCAGCCAGACCGCATGATTTATCATTGCTTTTCTTGCCGCAGGATTTCCCTCATAATTGAAATCAGGCATATATTCCGTAAACCAGCAGTCGATTCTGTGGCTGTCCCAGTTCCCGTCACATTTTATATACGGATAGAACCAGCTTTGATTTTCCTGATAAAGATTACTGTCGATGTGGACATGATTGGCGACAAAATCGGGAATCACCCTGATGCCCTTTTTATGAGCTTCGGCGACGAGTTCATGCAGCTCATCACTTGTACCGAAAGCAGTTTCTATCGGACCTTCATCAAAACCGTTTATCGAGTTGTAATCGTAATCTTCTGTGAACGAATAGCCTGAAGCTACAGGGTGATATGAGTGGTAACTTGTGAAATCCCTTCTGTCAGACGGATTGACTCCGCCTTCGCTTGTCCTGTGAGGATTCAGCACCGGAGAACTTATCCAGATCGCATTCACTCCCATATTTGTGAAATAATTATCCTTGATTTTATTGATGATTCCTCTGAAATCGCCACCTTTCCACTGCTCCAGATCAACTGTTATGCCGGCAAGATTTCCGATGTCATTTGAAGAATCACCATTTAAAAATCTGTCAGTCATGAGCTGATAGACAAATGCGTCACGCCATCCGAAATTGGCAAAATCAATACTGTCACCGACCCAGATCGGAATGAAAAGAGGTTCCAGAACGGTTCCTGTTGAATCTTTGAGCCTGAAAAGATAACTGTATTTATTCGGAGTAAGTCCTGTCTTTGAAACTGTGAATATTTTTGATGAACTGTCATAAGTTATTGAATCTGTTACGACAACTCCGTTCAGAGTAATTACACTTTCTGTCATGTCTATATCTTGCGAACCTTCATAGACGACTTCGAAGCTTAGTGAATTAGAGGTTTTTGCAAAATTCTGAAGGACAAGGAGCGCTTCGGAAGCAGTACATGAATTTGTCGAATCGCACTCAAAACCGGTTCCGCAGTCGTCACTTGTGTTACATTTTCCATTTTTAAGCACACATTCATCAATATTGCATTCTTCCCAGTCTTTGCAGATCTCAGCGGCGCACATTACACCAGACACAGTTGCAAGTCCGGGATGATTTGTCGCAGAAGTTATGAAACCCGGTCCCGGAGTGTCACCGACAACACCTTTATCGCAGTACCACCAGCTTAGTCCGTTATTTAGAGAAAATCTGTAAATGTATGCAAAATCACCCACTTTATCCATCGGAAATCCTGCCATATATTCGTGGTTATTACCTTGATATTTATCATTAAAAGATGCATCTATCCAGCGCCATGTTGCTGAAATAACAGGATATTCCGCGACAGTTGCATCTTTTTTGATACCAAGTTGCACTCTCCAGACAAAATGTTCAGGAACTGTTCCGCCTGTAGTGCCGTCATTCATGTATATCTGTCCGTAAACTATTTCTCCCGGGGCTCCGGCTTCAACATCTATTGTGTATGGCCACTGAATTCCAATCCATGTCGGCTTGTTTGTATCAGCGACACAGGCCGTTCCTTGAGGTTTATAGCCGTTTGTACAGTTGCACACTGCATTCCCGCTTTCTATCGTGCATATTCCGCCGTTACCGCAATTGATTTCAGCACAGGCATCTTCGACACATTCGTGGGCTGTAATATCACATTTATCTGGAGTTTCGCAGTCTTCATTATCTCCGCATTTTCCGGTGACAAGTTCGCAATTTCCTTCATTACACGATTCCCATTCTTCACACACAATTCCTGCACAGGGATCGACAACACATTCCAGACCGTCAGCCATATATCCTTTATTGCAATTACACTGAGGAGTATCGTCAACTATTTCGCATGTCCCTTTTCCGCTGCAGTCAATTCCGGCACATTGACCAACTGTGTCATCATCTGGATTTTCGCCATCATTGGAAACACAGTCGAGTCCATCGGCATGATAACCGTCAACGCATTCACAATAGGCCTCGGCTTCATATCCGTATCCTGATTTGCAATCACCGTGACCGCCGCAGTCAACATCTTTGCATGGATCATAGTTAGTGCAGTAATTATTTTCGTCGCAATCAGCACCACCGGAACAGTCCTCGCTTGTATTGCATCTGCCGTCTAGTGGATCGCACTTTCCGTTCAGGCAGCTTTCCCAGTCTTCACACACAACGCCTTTGCAGAGATCTTCATCAGCAATACATTCAAGCAGTCCGTTGTTGTGATATCCGTCTTCACATTCGCACACCGCTCTGCCTGTGTCGTCGTTGCAGATTCCGTGATCTGAACAGGTGACACCTTTGCAAGGCCCGTCATTATTACTTGAACTGCCTCCTCCGCTGCATCCGGCAAGGATAACAACCGCAGAAATGATCGCAAAAAGTGCATTTTTTTTCATAACAGCCTCTAATATATTGAATTTATTGATCATCCTTTTACTCCTCCGGCAGTGAGTCCGCCGACAAGGTGCTTCTGAAGTATGAAAAAAAGTATCATCACAGGAGTGGAGACTATTATCGCACCGGCGGCGAAATGTCCCCATTCAGTGTTATAGCTTCCTACAAATCTCTGCAATGCCACAGGAAGTGTGAACGCCCTTTCATCACCGAGGAATGTTGCGGCGAGAATGAACTCGTTCCATGCTGTCATGAATGAAAAAAGAGCCGTGACCACAATTGCAGGCTTTGCAAGGGGAAGGATAACTTTATAAAATATCGTCCACTGTGAAGCTCCGTCGATTATCGCCGCTTCCTCAAGATCTTTCGGAATGGTGTCAAAATAGCCTTTGAGCATCCACACACAGAAAGGTATTGCAGTCGTTGAATAGACAAGCACAAGTCCTGTCATGCTGTTTAAAAGTGACAGTTTGTTAAGAAGAATGTATAAAGGAAGCGCCATGACGACCCCAGGGAACATCTGTGAGACGAGAAATGCTTTCATTCCGGCATCTTTTCCCGGGAATGTGAACCTCGAAAAAGCGTATCCCGCCGTTGTCGCAAGTGTTATCCCGAGAATCGTTGTAGCAACTGAGATCACAACACTGTTAAAGAACTGTCTGCCGAAAAGCCAGTGCCCGTCAGCATCGGTCGTAGTCATGATGTCCGCAAAATTCTGAAGGCTCACAGTATCAGGAAAAGGATTTGCAGACAGAGCAAAACCCTGAGAAGGAGTCAGTGCCATCTTTATCACCCACAGAACCGGATAGATCACGACGGCACAGCTCAGCATCAGTGCCATATTTATCAGAATCTGTTTTTTAAGAGTCACCTGTTTCATTTATTTTGCCTCGCTGTTTCCGAACTGCAATTTTAAAATATCTTTCTGTCTCTCAATTTCATCGATAAGTTCTTTTTCTGTCGGGAGATAAAGCTTGTATTTCGATGCAAAAATCTGTTCATTCCCTTTTAGGATGGAATATCTGGCAATATCTTGATCTGTTTCAGAGCAGAGAACTATTCCAAGTGTCGGATTGTCATCTTTTCCTTTAATCTTATCATTAAACATCCTGACATACATATCCATCTGCCCGACATCCTGATGAGTAATTCTGGTAGTTTTAAGATCAATCAGTACAAAACATCTGAGAATGAAGTTGTAGAAAACAAGATCAATGTAATAATCTCTTGCTTCTGTGCGGATTAATTTCTGTCTCTCCACAAAAGCATATCCCTTTCCCAGTTCAAGGAGAAAATTCTGAAGATTATCAATAATCGCTTTTTCAATCTGAGCTTCAGTATGTCCCATATTATCCGGCAGATTAAGAAACTCAAGAACACTGGGATTTTTGATAAACTCATATTTGTCATTCTGTAATAAAGCATTTTTTTCTTTCATCTCTCTAACAACTGGCTCTTTTATTTGGGAAGCAAGCAGTCTTTCATAATACTGGGATGAAATATTACGATCAAGCATTCTGACACTCCAACTGTTTTTCGCTGTTTCTTGAACATAATATTCTCTGGCTTTCGAGTTTGAGACACGCATTATTATCTTAAAATGGGACCAACTCAATTGGCTCCACAGTGTGGAGCTTTTCGACAATGTAGATTGGCTCTGCAGTGTGGAGCTTTTCATAAGTTTAGGAAAAACCTGATAAAACTGGCGGAAATTCTTTAAGCTTTGAACTGAAAATCCTTTGCCATATTCTTTTATTAATTCATCAGAAAGATTTTTAATAAGATATTCTCCATATTCTGCTCTTTCTTTCCCTCCCTGCTCTTCTTCAACAATTCTTTTGCCAACAAGCCAATATGCCTGAACCATTGCACTATTAACAGCAGTATAAGCAATTTCTCTTGCCTGAGATAAAATCTGCTTAATTTCAGAAACGAACTCTGGTTTATCATAAACAACACCTAAATCTTTATTTTCAGAATTTTTTTCCTGTTTTTTAAGAGCCACCTTTTTCATTTATTCTGCCCCCTTTCCGATCTTTTCGGTGAATTTTGAATAGAAGAGAAGCACGATGAAGATCAATATTGCGTAGGCTGCGGCGTATCCGTACCGTTCCTGCCGCTGGAATGCCCATTTGTAGGCTTCGCTGATGAGTATTTCGGTGCTTCCGTCAGGTTCACCGCCGCTGACAAGATAGATTATGTTGAACATATTGAATGTCCATACGCTTCCAAGTATCACGGCGGGCACAAGTGCAGGTTTGAGAAGTGGAAGTGTGATATTGAAAAATCTCTGAAACATCCCTGCTCCGTCAACTGATGCCGCATCTTCAAGTTCTCCGGGAATTGCCTGAAGCGCGCCGAGTGCTGTAACCATCATGAACGGGAATCCGAGCCATGTGTTAGTTGTCAGATTTGCGGCAAACGATGTCCAGAACGAGCTGAACCAGCTCACCGGCTCAAGTCCGAGAGTGCTGAGAATGCCGTTGATAGCACCGAACTGCCTGTTAAACATCCCTTTCCAGATAAGCGCCGTGATATAATTGGGAACAGCCCACGGAATTATTAGAAGGACCCTGTAGATCCCCTTCATTTTAAGCCACGGTTCACGCAGAAGCAGTGCAAGACTCAGCCCGAGCGTTACATGCAGAAAGACATTCATTGCAGTCCACAGAACTGTCACAGCAAGTGTGAAATAAAAATTCATCGGGCTGGTGATCGGGAAATCTCCGCCGAATAAGATATTGAAAAAATTGGCAAATCCGACAAATGTCCAGCTTCCGGCCTTATGCGCAAAAAACGCTGTCGCAGTGCCTACGGCAAAAGGGACAAACACAAGAACGATCATCGATAATATCGCCGGAATAAGATAAAGATATGGCGCCGGTTCTTTTTTGAGGAAAAAGAAAAACTGCGCTTTTTTCATTCCTTTGATCAGAAAATAAAGCCCTGCAACCGCCGCAGTAAGAAGTATCAGAATATAGACAAAAGGACTCTGCCTTGGCGGAAGAGGCTTTCTGAAAAGTTCATATTCAACAGCCGCAGCCTTCAGCGCACTACCGGCATCAGTTGAGTTCCTGAGCACTTTTCTAAGCGCTTTAGCCATCGGTTCCCACACCACCCTCATCTGCGGAAGATTGCTCATAGGAACTGATATTTCAGCCTGTTTCTTGAATATATTCAGCAGTTTGTCAGAAGCCACATCAGGATCGTCATAAACCGATCTTGTTGAAACTGCCTGACGACCAGTCACTGCTCTTACCTTTGCACTTTCATTTGAAATGATAAAATCACCAAACACCTTCGCCCCTTCAATGTCAGCGGACTTGTGACCTGAAAAGAAATATCCGTCAACAGTCAAAAACGGCTTCATCACATTACCGGTTTCTGAAACGACAGGAAGCACCGCTACACTATACGGAACTCCGCTATTTATCTCACCACTGAACCACGGTCCGTTTATCACCATCGGGATCGACCCGTTATTAAAAAGCTGTGTGATAAGCACCGATGTCGCTTCAGTCGGCACAATGGCGTGAACATTTACAAGATCGCTTATAAATGACAATGCTTTTCGATTTCCTTCATTATCAATACAGGCTTCATCGGTCTTTCCACCGTTTTCAAGGCAGAATCCGCCGTTAAAACCGGTTATGAAAGGAGCGGCATAATAAACAGAAGTGGCTTCAAGTCCCAGTCCGTATCTGCCTGATGAATGATCTGTAAACTTTTTTGCAAGAGCTATCATCGCATCTGTGTCAGCCGGAGGTTCCTTGATCATATCGGTCCTGTAGAACATCACAAGACTTTTAAAACTCAAAGGAACGCCCCAGTAAGAACCGCTGTATTTGAACGCTTCGACAGTTGAAGGAATCATTGTTTCTTTGATCTTTGCGAGATACCCTTCGTCAAGCTTCCTTATTACCGATGATTCAGCCCAGTCGCCGGTCCTTTCGTGAGCAATGATGAAGGCATCAGGACCATTACCGTTAGGAATTGCAGTTGTGAGCTTATCGGGGAAGGCACTGTACGGTATCGCAAGAAGGACAACTCTGTATCTATCTTGAGAAGCATTGAACGAATCTTTAAGCTGATTTAGTGCAGTCTGTTCGCTTCCGCGGTAGGAATGCCAGACAGTTATATCTTTCTTTTGCGCAAAAAGCGTTGAAAAACAAAGAATTAATATAATGAAAAGAAAACCATTCCTCACTTTTTCCCCTCCACTACCCTTTCTTTTGTAACAGGATTGAAAAAGTGCATTTTCTCTTTTCTGATCTTGAGCTTTATCGTATCGTCGATCTTGAAATTTCTAGTAACAGAGCTTTCGAGTTCGGCTGTGACCTTTGTATCGTCATCAAGTCTGATATGGACATGTGAATTCCTGCCGAGCGCTTCCACAATCTCAACAGTTCCGGTGATATCGGGATTGTCATCTGTCACTTCGAAATCCTGCGGTCTGATTCCAGCTATGACATCAGGAAAAGCTTTCAGCGTCAGCAGATTCATTGACGGACTGCCGATAAACCCTGCAACAAAAACATTTGCCGGAGTATCAAAAAGCTCTGCCGGAGTTCCAACCTGCTGAATTATCCCTTTGTTCAAAACCACAATTCTGTCGGCAAGCGTCATCGCCTCGATCTGGTCGTGAGTGACATAAATTATTGTAGTTTTCAGCCGTTCGTGCAGTTTTTTAAGTTCCACTCTCATCTGGGTACGGAGACTTGCATCAAGATTTGAAAGAGGCTCGTCAAAAAGGAATACTTTCGGATCTCTGACTATCGCTCTGCCCATTGCCACCCTTTGCCTCTGACCGCCGCTCATGTCTTTGGGAAGCCTGTCAAGAAGATGAGTAATATCAAGAAGCTGCGCCGCATTGTTCACCCTTTTTTCAATTTCCGGTTTTTCGAATTTCCTTACTTTGAGGGCAAAAGCCATATTTCCCCGTACTGTCATGTGAGGATAAAGAGCGTAACTCTGGAAAACCATTGCGATATCTCTATCTTTAGGAGCAACATCATTGACGATCCGGTCTCCGATCCTGATATTTCCTGAAGTTATGCTTTCAAGCCCTGCAATACTCCGGAGCAGAGTCGATTTGCCGCATCCTGACGGACCGACAAGAACAAGGAACTCTCCGTCTTCTATTTTCAGATCAATCCCTTTAAGTATCACAGCTTTTTCGTTATACTGCTTTACAACATTTTCAAGAGTTACCGATGCCATTATAACCTCACTTTTTTACAAGTATCTTTATTGATTGAGCAGGAATTTCGATATCAAGCTCTCCGTCATTACCGACTGTGAATGTCTTTCCACCACTATCAGGCGCAACATCTTTTAATATTGTTCCTTGAGCAAATGCCGTATTCATAACAGCTCCATCGAAAGAAGTCTTTGAAGCCTTGCTTTCATCTGCATTTATTATGACAAGGATTGTTTCGCCCTTATATTTCCTTTCGAAAGCAAGTATTCCTGCATCAGATTCATCACCGGTATGATCGGTCGACCATACTATTGACATATCACCACGACGCAGAGGTGCATATTTTTTCCTTATCGAAGTCAGAGAACTTATCCATTTGAATGTCGCATTTTTTGTGTCATAACCTGAAGTTGCAAGGAATTCTCTGTTGGCAGGATCATTGCCGCCATTAAAATTCTGCTCAGTTCCGTAATAAATACAAGGGATTCCATCCTGCGTTAATAGAAGTGCAAGAGCATTTCTAAGTGCTTTTTCATTATTTTTTTCATACAGAAATCTCGGAAGATCGTGATTATCAAAGAAGTTCACAAGCACCTGCTGAGGACTCAGTATTTTACCGTCAGCATCTTTAACGCCTGACACCGTGCCGTAACGGTCTTTTCTCAAATTATAGAGATCTTCAAAGTTCTTTGTGGGTGAACCGTGCTTGAAAATTGCGTCATATACCTGAAATTTCTGGGAAAAATAGAAAACTGAATCCATTTCGTTATTTTTGGTGAAACTGCCGAGAACTTCGTCATTGCCGTCAAAAGCCTCTCCGAATATGAAGAAATTCTCCTTGCCTTTCTTTTTAGCCTTTGCTCTCATTGCCGGAGTGAACTTCTGCCAGAACTCATGTTCGACATGCTTTATCGTGTCGATCCTGAATCCGTCAAAATCAACATTTTCTATCCAGTATTCATAGGCACTGATAAGCGCCGCAGTAACATCTTCCCTTGTCGTGTCAAGATCTTTCAAACCGCCGGGGAAATCGCCTTTCACCACCTGATAATTTGAATCCCATGTCACAATTCTTCCCAGTTTGTTATACCAGTCATCGTTATAGAATTCAGCAGGATTGGGAGGAACCCTATTGATCTCAGGCATATAGACCCATTTTAAAGGAGCCGGACCTGACTCGCCAGCTTCTGAAAATGCCATAATTCCCCGTGCATCAAAATCGGGGTCCCATTCGCTATATCTTTTAAGCCCCATTTTCTGCGGATAGTCTTCAGTTTCACAGCGGTTGACACAATTGTTGTAACATTCGCTGTTATCGCCCCCGACTGTGAAATCAGAGCTGTATTCCTGTTCGCATATTTCGCTTCCTGCCGCTTCATTCTCAACTCCGGTAATGTGACCGCAGTACACTCCGCATGTCATATTGCTTCCCATCACCATTTCGTCGGGCTGATCGTTCTTGTTCATATCATAATAAAAAAGCTGACCGATGTGATTTGCAACGATATCAAGAATTACTTTTATTCCGTTTTCATGAAGAATATCAACCATTTCCCTGAGTTTTGCCATATCGCCGAAATGGGGGTTGACACCGATAAAATCCTGAGTCCAGTAACCGTGATAACCTGCAATTCCGGCATCTTCTTCAACATTTTTCACAACCGGACTTATCCATAGAGTTGTGACACCGAGAGCCTTGAGATAGTCAATGTTATCTATAATTCCCTGAAAATCTCCGCCGTTCCACGCTGTCAGCGACTGTTTGTTCACTTTGTTGTTGTTGTTAACATCACCATCTGCGAATCTGTCGGTCATAAGCTGATAAATCACTTCATCACGCCAGTCAACAACATTATTGGTGGCATTCTGAGCCCCTTCAAACTCTTCCACATTGACACATGAACTCAATGCAGATAAAAGCACAGCAACCAGTATTATATTGAATTTATTCATGTTTCCCCCTACCTGTGATCCACATTGAACCACCATTCGGCACTCAGACCGAAATAGTGGAGAACAGTTCTTTGCGACCTGACATCGTCTTTGTCATAAAGCGCTTTCGCATCGTCATTTTGAATTGCCGCAGTATAAACAAGCCGGAGCTGCGGTCTTGCATAAGTTCCTCCGCCAATAGTCACTATCGGAAGAAATGAAAGCTTGGTGACCTGCGGCAGAAGATTTTTCGTCGAGCCGTCGTCATATGCTTTGAGTCCGTTCGTCTTTTTCAACTGATGAGATATTTCAAAAGCGAGATAGAAATATTCATGAAGTTTAAAATGTGGTCTGACTGCAAGAATATATTCGACAAAATCATCGTTGTCATATTTGTTCGCATCGGCATCGGTAAAATATCTGACATAGGCTCCGCACGAATTTGCAAACCATTTATGCTCGATATTTGATGAAAAACCGAACAGAAATTCCTTGGCATCCGTTGTTTTGTAACTTGAATCAAATCCCCACGGGACCGTAAGCAGTCCGTAAGCCCCCAAACCGCCTGAATATTTGAAGAACATATTTGCAAAACTGTTCTTTTTATAACCGAAAAAGCCCAGTTCTCCGCCTATTGACCAGCCGAAATCTTCAGGATATGAGATCGAATTGGCATCATCGACCGGATCATTATATTTCTTCCCTTCACCTATCCTCTGAAGTTCCCCGAAAAGTTTCCATTTCATGCCGGAACCGTTTTCATTGAACAGATATCTGTGTTCATATTTCAGACCGGTGACAAGTCTCTGCCTGTCCATCCAGGTTATGCTGTCAGCACCGAAAGTATCGCTCACAACTTCTTTTTCCTGATACTGCCAGTCTATTTCAAGTCTGTTGAAACCAATATAGTAATCAACACTCCATTTGTTGAAATGAAGCCCTATCCCGCCGCCGTACATATTGTCATCATCAAGAGGCCAGAAATCGAGAAGATAGATGTCATCACCTCTGTACATTCTGCTTCCGACCCACATTCCAAGGGGTTTCCATATCACATTTTCAGCTCTGATGAACATATTTCTCATGGTATTGAGCGCCGCCCACTTTCCATTGCTGTGAAAAAGGCTTTCTGAAAACGCAAGTGTCGAAACAAAATCGAATTTCGGACCGTTTTTCGGTCTGGGAAAAAGATAATCAAAATCAAGCTCGATGTAGCTTTCCTGCTCAAGTCTGCTTCCATGACCGACAATATTGACCCATTTCGGACTGCCTCCTTCAAGATCAGTTGCAGGCTGAACACGGCCGTAGGAACCGAACACAAAACCTGTTTCATCTTCAGTTTCAGTTTTTTCCTGAGCATAAACACTTGTCACCAGAAAGATCTGAGCGATCAAAAAGGTTAGAATGAGAGTTCTCGGAGACATGGCAACTCCTTTGGAACATTGTTAAAAACTTGTGATATTTTAAAACCGCTATAATAATTGTCAACAAGTTAATGCTGTTTTAAAGACTTATTTGCGGCAATATGAAGTATTCGATTTTTTTTCTGACATTAATTCTCCTTTTTTCCTGCGATCACAAAGAAATTTCAACATCATCATGTCCTGCCGTAATAGTAACAAGCGACTATAAAAGCGATGCCGAACTTTATATCAGAGGCAGTTTCAACAAGTGGCAGTTATCGACAAAAATGGAATTCGTCAACGGGGCGTGGTCTGTGGAACTGAATCTGCCACCCGGAGATCACGGTTATCTTTTTTATGATAAGTCGGAAGATTTGTGGTTCAAAGATGAGAAAAATCCTCTTGAGATCTATATTGACGACATGGATTCGAGCAGACTTATTGTGGAAGACTGTCGCTATCCGTCACTTTCTCTTTCAAAAAGCCCTGTGATAAAAGACGGTTCTGTTACATTTGATGTTGTTTTCACTCCGGGACTGAATGGTGAGAAAATAGATATAAAAAATTCACTAATAACACTGAACAATATTGAAACTGTCGTCGTTTACAATGAAAAATCCCAGACATTCTCAATAGATGTGAAAAATCTCGTGAATGGCAAATACAGCTGGCTTTTTAAAATAAAGGATAAAAAAGGTTTTCTCGCCCAGCCGCTTTTTGTTCCGGTCTGGATTGAAAATGAACCGTTCACATGGAAAGATGCTGTAATTTATCAGATAATGACTGACAGATTCAGTAACGGCGACACTTCCAATGACAATGCGATCGATGGTGCAGATTTCAAGGCGAACTGGCAGGGAGGCGATTTCAAAGGGATAATTGATAAAATTGATACCGGTTATTTTGAAAATGCCGGCATAAATGCGATCTGGATAAGTTCACCTGTCCGCAACACTCAGAAAGTTTGGAAAGGAATGGGAGGAGACACCAGATATTATGCGGCTTATCACTCTTACTGGCCTGTGACTACCGGTTGGACAGACTTGCAGAAACCGGGGGGATTCGATTCGCCGCTTGAACCGCATTTCGGCACTGAAGCGGAGCTTGACGAACTTATCGAAAAAGCCCATTCAAAAGGGATCAGGGTGCTTTTTGATCTTGTTCCAAACCATGTTCATTCTGAAAGTGAGCTTTGGCAGGATCACGAAAATGACGGCTGGTTCAATGACTATTACCTCTGCGGTTGGGAAAAACCGCTTGTCTGCTGGTTTAATGAATATCTTCCCGATATCAATCACAGGAATATCAATGCTCTCAACGCTGTTACTGACCATGCTGTCTGGCTTGCAACCCGTTACAATATCGACGGATTCAGGGTTGATGCGGTAAGACTTATGGAGCGCATTGCCTCTTCAACGCTAAGAATCATGCTTGACCGTGCAGTTGCCCATACCGGAATTCCGTTCTATCTTGTAGGAGAGACTTTCACTAATGATTCAGGCTGGAATGAGATCGGATATTATCTCGGAAGCAACCTTCTTCAAGGACAGTTCGATTTTCCACTTTTTCATCATCTGTCCCGCACAATGCTTCTCAACACCGAAACATTCAATGATCTCAATGCCTTTCTTGAAGTGAATGACACCCGTTATCAGAAAGATTTTTATAAAGATGCGATCATGTCGAACTTTATCGGTAATCACGATATATGCAGGGCACTGAGCGTTGCTAACGGTGATTTTGACAATTCAACTCAGGGCGGAAACATTGCCAACGAAAAAGTATGGGAAAATTCACCGGGTTATCCTGAAACGGAAGATCCTTATAAAAAGCTTCATCTGGCACATATTTTTCTTATGACAACTCCCGGAATTCCTTCAATATTTCAAGGTGATGAATTCGGAATGCCGGGGGCTAACGACCCCGATAACAGAAGAATGATGACATTTGATAATGAACTCAATGAATTCCAGAAAGCGACCCTTGCAAAATTCAAAATGCTTGGAAAATTCAGGATGTTGCATCAGGCACTCCGCCACGGAACAAGAAAAACAATATCTGTATCAAACGAAACATTTGTCTATTCAATGAGCGATGAATTCGAAACTGTGATAGTCGCCCTAAACAGGTCAAATGAACCCGTCACCCTTGAGTTTACATGCTCATCATGCCAGAACGAAATGACCGAACTCTTCACCCAGCAAAAATACTCACCTGAAGAAAACTCGTTCAAGATCACCATCGAACCACAAAGCGGAGCCGTGCTGTATTGACCCCAACACACCCTTTCCTTTCTTGAAGGGAAAGGGCTGGGGAATGGGTTGAAAAAAGAGTATGCGTAAAGCTGCCTTACCTTGGTGAGGACATTATGGCGTAGCAGATAAAATAGATGAGTATCCCCATTCCGAAAGAAACGAATGTTCCGATAACCCAGAGGATTCTTACGACTGCGGGGTCGATTTCAAGATATTCCCCTATTCCGCCGCAGACTCCGAGAAACTTTTTGTCCATGGAAAGGTTCAACTTTTTCATTTTCATTCTCCTTAGAAAACATACCGGAATTTAACTGATTTCTATTAATTTTTCAAGGTATTAGATCACAGGAAAAGATTGATGATCAGAAATGTGACTGCGGCGCATGCTGCCGCTGCCGGAATGGTAAGTATCCAGGCCCAGACTATTTTGCGGGCTGTGATCCAGCGGACATTGGCTCCGTGCTCCACTCTGCCGACTCCCATGATGGAACCGGCAATGACATGTGTGGTCGAAACAGGAATTCCGAAATGTGCTGTTACAAAAAGAACTGTCGCAGAAGCCGTTTCAGCACAGATCCCTTCTTTTGCGTGTATTTTTGTGATCCTTGTTCCCATAGTTTTGACTATGCGCCATCCGCCGAACATTGTGCCCATTGATATCGCAATATAGCATGACAGTATGATCCAGTGATCAATAGGTGCATCCGGAGTACGCATTCCTGCCGCCACAAGCGTTATCATTATCACACCCATTGTTTTCTGAGCATCGTTGATACCGTGACTGATACTGTAGGCTGAAGTAGTGACAAGCTGCATTTTCCTGAAAAGTTTTGTCGTTCCGGCGGGAGTCTGTTTCCTGAATATCCAGTGAACAGCGGCAGTCACCATTGTTGCCATAATAAAACCAAGAACCGGAGCTATAAAAATAAATGAAAATATTTTAAGAACTCCACCGATAACGATTACATCAAACCCTGCCGCCGCAAGTGCGCTTCCTACGAGTCCGCCGATAAGTGCGTGACTTGAAGAAGTCGGAAGTCCCCATATCCATGTAAGCAGGTCCCAGACAGCGGCTCCCGCAAGTCCGGCAAGAATGACAAGTATGGATATATGAACATTGCCGTCCCGCATTATCCGGGAAATATCAACAACGCCGGTTCCTATAGTTTTTGCCACAGCAGTACCAAAGAAAAAATATCCGATGAAATTGGCACATCCCGCAAGAATGACCGCCTGAAGAGGTGTCAGAGTTTTAGCTATAACAACAGTTGAGATCGCATTTGCGGCATCATGAAAACCGTTCAGAAAATCAAAGACCAGTGCAATAACAACAACTGTTACAACAAGTGCATATACTGAAAACATGTTATCACCCCTGTTTGACTGCTATACCGCGGACAGTCTTTCCGATAAAATCGAGACAGTCAGTAAGATCTTCAAGATGTTCGTAGATCTCCTTGAACTTGATTATCTCAATGGCATTTGTCCCGTTGTTAAAAAGGTCGGCAAGGCTTATCCTGAAAAGAAAATCTCCTTTGTTCTCAAAATTATGCAGTTTTGCAACCATCTCTTCAACTTTTTTCTTATTCTTGAACTGTTTCATCAGTTTCTGAAGTTCAAGACACATCTCCATGATTATATCGGCAAAATTGACAATGTTAGTCGGCACTTTACGGATTCCGTACATATCAATCTTCTGTGCAGAACTGTTGATGATATCAAGCGCTCTGTCAATATTTACAGCCATCAGGTGAATGTCTTCACGGTCAAAAGGTGTTATGAAACTTTGATGAAGTTCATCTATTATCTGATGTTCAATCACATCTCCTTTTGTTTCAATATCCTTGATCTCTGAAATACGCGTCTTTATCTCGAATTCCTGTAACTTATCAAGGTCTACAACCATTTTCTTAAATGCCTGACTTCCAAGTATCAGTGTATCGATCTGCTGGTCGAAATAATCGAAGAATTTCGTCTCGCGAGGCAGTAAAAGATCAAAAATGTTAAATTTCATTACTCCATTCTCCTTAAATCAATTAAATTCATATTTGCGGAAAATTTTATTAAAAAATACTGCTTTTAGTTATTTTTTTTTGAATTATGATCTACTGCTCTTTGAATCTGTAACCGACACCGCGGACTGTTTCAATAAAATCACCGACTTTGCCGAGTTTTTTTCTTAAATTCAGGATCTGCACATCGACAGATCTGTCTGTTACAGGATAATCATCACCTTTTATTGAATTTATTATCTGAGTCCTCGTAAAAACCCAGCCCGGTCTTTTTGCCAGATAGACCAGAATACTGAACTCTGTCGCGGTAAGGTCAATCCTTTCATCATCAATACTGACTCTGTGCTTTATCGTGTCGATCTCCATTCCTTCTATTTTTATTACCGGATTCTTAATGGTTTCTTCATTTTTGTTATTACGCCTTAAAACAGTTTTGATTCTTGCAACCAGAACCTTAGGACTGAACGGTTTTGTAATATAATCTTCCGCTCCGAGCTCAAGTCCTGTCACCACATCGCTGTCTTCGCCTTTGGCAGTTACCATTACTATCGGAATTCTCTGGGTATTTTTGTCATTTTTCAAAATCCTGCACACATCCAGTCCATCCATTCCCGGCAGCATAAGATCAAGAAGTATAATGTCCGGAATAGTTTCCCTGGCAATTCTCAGCGCCATTTCACCGGATGCAGCACCATCAACTTTAAAACCTTCTCTTTCCAGATTGTATTTCATAAGGTTGAGAATGTCTTCTTCGTCTTCAACAAGAAGTATCTTTTCTTTTGCCATGTCGACCTCCTCCAAATAATAAAACTTCTTTATTCTATTATATTGTGTTTTTTATTCAACTGTATTGCTGTCAGTTTTCTGTTAAGATTCTTAACAATTCAAGTGGTTAAGATTACAACACATTCTTAACACAAAATTCAAACTGTACTCATCATTTTTTAAACCAGTCAACTTAAACTCTCCAAAGTTTTTTGTATATGAAAAAGATATCGGGAGGAATTAATGAAAAATCTAGTCGTTTTAATGCTGTCAATTGTTTTACTTTTATCGTGTTCAGTCAAAGAAAAAAAATCTGCCGTCGGGAACATACATGATTCCGGTCAAAGAGGCAGAACAGCACTCCATGTTTCAATGATCGAAGGTGATAACAGATTTATTGAGCTCATAAATAAAGGAGCTGATATTAATGCAAAAGACAAAGAAGGCGACACTCCTTTGCAATATGCAATTAGATTCGGAAGGATTGATGCTTTCAGGCTGCTTCTTGAAAAAGGAGCTGACATCAATAGTAAAAACAATTCTGACACAACTCCTTTGAGCATGGCCTTGCAGGCTAAACAGAAAGAAATGGCAGAAATACTTCTTCAAAAAGGAGCTTCCGTAAATATTGCAAATGCAGCAGGAGTTACACCTCTCATGCTTGCTTCCAGCGGACATCGTCATAGTGATCCTGACCTTGTAAAGCTGATAATTTCGAAAGGTGCCGACATAAATGCAAAGGATTCGACGGGACGGACTGCATTATTTTATGCTGCCGGTAAAGCCTGGCCTGACATAACGATGATGCTTCTTGAAGCAGGCAGCGATCCAGCTGTTAAAGATCACAACGGAAAAAACATTTCAGCCTTGCTGAATGGAGAAGGATTCAAAGAAAATCGTGAAAAAATTAAAATAATGATAAGCCGGAGAAAAAGATGACAAACCGTTTTCTGTACACAACTGCAATTCTTATACTTTTATTCCATTTACAACTTTCTGCAGAAGATGATTTTGAAACCGGAACAGAATTCGATGATGAATCAGAGTTTGCTGAAGAAGAAAAACCTGTGGAAAAAACAGAACCCGTAAAAGAAGATAAAAAGACTGAAAAAACTGAAGCGGTCGAAAAAAAGAAATCTGTATGGTGGTGCGCCGGAACCTGTGATCTGGATACAAAGAAAAACCCTGATGACAAACTTTATATTTACCGCTGGAATGATGGCAACGCCGGTTTATGGCTTGGTGGTTATGTCCAGGGAAGATACACCGGAATCAATGATGACAGCAGCCTTCCTTCCGGTTCGACCAACGACGCATTCGCTCTTCAGAAAGCACGGTTGTCCTTTAATGGAAAGTTAGCAAAATGGTCCGGATTTAAAATAGAGTTCAACATCTGGGATACAGTTACTTATGAAGTTTCTCCGGAAGAGATCTATGTTGATTTTCCCCTTATTGAATACATCGGAGTCAGAGCCGGTCTGATAAAATCTCCGGCAATGTATCAAAGAGCCATGTCTGGTTCAAATCAGCTTTTTGCAGATGAAGCAATGGTTGTTTCCCAGAAAACAACTCAGATGAAAGGATATGATGCAAAGAAAAAACTCGGGAACTTCCCTTCAAAAGATATCGGATTTATGTTTTATGGAGACCTTTTTCCATGGCCTCATCTAAGTGCAATGAAAAACTGGCCGAAAGGAATTCTTAAATATTATTTCGCCTATCAGAACGGTTATGACATGAAAAAAGGGAGCGGCAGAGGAGATGCATCCATGTTCACTCTCAGAATGGAAGCTAATCCATTCGGTTATCAGCCATATAACGAAAGTTCATGGGAAATAGACAAACCGTATATGACTGTCGGATTTAACTGGGGGAAAAGTGTGGATCTTGAGGTTCAGGACCATAAAAAAGATGCCGGAATGATCGGTGTTGACGGAATAATGGCATGGCAGGGGGTCAGCATTTCCGGAGGCTGGTATATTCTGAGAAGTTATTATTCAAAATCTTTTGAAAAAGAAATGAACAAAAAAGGAGAGTCATATGATTCTTCATGGCAGTCGGAAGGTTTTTTTGTTCAGGCGGCAGCTTTCGTGCCTTTTGCTTTCTGGAGAATTGACTTGAGAAAACATCTGGAACTCAAATTCCGCTTTGAAGAGTTCGATCCTTTCAAACCGATCGGTGACAACATTTATACTGCTGCAATGCTTGAAGAATTTGTCCCTGTCGGAATAAATACACATCAGGACAGAAAAACAAGAGTAATGACATTCGGAACAAACATTTATTTTGATGCTGCGGGGTGGAGAAACAAAATAAAAATCAGTTTTGACTACTCCATGCGTGATGAACTCGAAAATTTCAGAGATATTAACGACCTTGACAGCAATGGTCTTGGAAAGCTTAAAAATATCCAGCTGAGAAATGACATGTGGATACTTCAATTACAGTTAGCTTTATAAAATATGGAGATAAAAATGAAAAAGATCTTTTTAACACTGCTTCTTCTGGGCTTTATATCCTGTGATGTTTCGGATAGCGGCAAAATGCTTGGAAACAATGAAAACGGCAGCGATACAAACACTGATAAAAATGATACCGAACAAATTCAGGACGAAAATGAAAAAAATGATGAAGGAAATGAAGTGGTTCCGGTCTGCGGAAACAGCAAAGTTGAAGGAACCGAAATCTGCGACGGTGGTGAAAAAACATGTTCAGAGCTTGGACTGGGAGAAGGAACTGCATCTTGCAGAAGTGATTGTCTCGGCTGGAATACTGAAAATTGTCAGAATCAGGCCGAATGCGGAAACAGTATAGTTGAAGGCGACGAAGAGTGTGACGGAAATCAGAAAGACTGTACTGAAATCGGCGACTTCACTGATGGAACTGCTACATGCGGAACTGAATGCAAATGGGATAAAACCAATTGCGAAAAAGCTCCTGAAAAAATACAGGATCCGATCTGCGGAACAAACAAAGGAAATGAAGAAAGAAATGAACTCAAATCTTTCGTTGAAGAGAGAATCCTCGGAGACAATCCGGAACCAGTCTATTTGAGATTAAGCTGGCAGTCAAATCCTGCAATTTCCATGACAGTTACATGGACAACAAAAGACAGTAATGCAGGGTCAATGACAAAATCAACCGTACTTAGAGTCAGCACAAAAGAAGACATGTCAGATTATATCGAAATAAGCAGAAACAACTCAGGATCAATGATCGGTTCTGCAACAACACTCCCTTTCAGCGGCTCATGGAAAACTGTCCACACGGCAGAAATATGCGGTCTGGAACCTGACACGAAGTATTATTATCAGGCCGGAGGGATCGGTTCAGATAATAAAGAAATTTTCAGCAGTATATATCATTTCAGAACAGCGCCGGATTCAAGAAAACCTATAGAAGATCAGAAATTTACCTTTATTGCAATGGGTGACAGCCGCGGCGCGCCGGAGCAGCTTGGAAAAATAATGAAAAGTGCAATGAAAAAAGATCCCAGTTTTATAAGTTTCGGCGGTGATTTTATTGAAGACGGAACTTCACAGAACCTTTGGGATGAAAT
>DAOQAY010000022.1:25730-27482 GCA_035354435.1 bacterium | reverse complement strand
ATTTCTGATGGCGGGTCATATTTTTGCTCAACATAATCTTCTTCTTTATATTTGCTGAGGCTGAGGTCATAATTATTTTCTTCAATTTCAGTTTTCGGGATGAAGAAACAACTTCCTTTTCTGTCGGTGAAGTCAGTTTTATTTCTGATTTTGTATTTTGCGATTATATCTTGCAGGTCACTTTGATTTTCAAGTTTTGATCTTTTGTCATCAAGTGAATATCCGTCTTTTTCCATATTATAGAACCAGACTTTTTCTGTTTTCCCGCCTTTTGTGAAAATGATGATGGCTGTTGCAACTCCGGCATATGGCTTGAAAACTCCGCTCGGCATTGTGATGACTGCTTTAAGTTCCGCTTTTTCAATAATGAGTTTCCTCAGTTGCACAAACGCTTTGCCGCTTCCAAAAAGTACTCCCTGAGGCACGATCACTGCCGCTGTTCCACCGGATTTCAGCATTCTGAACATGCGTTCCACAAAAAGAAGCTCGGTTTTTGTTGTCGGAAGGGTCATGGATTCATTTATATCGCTTTTGTCAATGCTTCCTGTGAATGGCGGATTTGCCATAATTATATCATAAACATTGTTTTCATTATAGGTTTTGCTCAGCGTGTCTTTGTAATCGATCTGCGGATTTGCAATTCCGTGCATCATTAGATTCATCAGTCCAAGACGAACCATCGTGACATCAATATCGTATCCGTAAAAGCTTGATTCCAGAATCTTTTTAACATCTTCTGTTAAAACTGCACTTATCGCTCCCCGTTCAAAACCATCTTCGTCAGTAACAAGTTTTGAAGGATCTTTTGCCCTGACAAGCGTTGTGAGAATATATTGATAAGCCCCGAGAAGGAATCCACCGGTTCCACAGGCTGGATCTGCAATTTTATTGCCAAGCTGAGGATTTGCAAGCTCAGCCATGAGCTTAATTATATGCCTCGGAGTTCTAAACTGACCGTTTTTACCGGCACTTGCAATTTCGCCAAGCAGCATTTCATAAACATCGCCCTGAATATCCTGAAAAGCCTGACCGCCAACCGATGCATCCTTTTCAATCTCTTTAAAAATATTTTCAATAATATTAATGGATTCCACTAACAGAGAAGCTTTCGGCATTATGAAAACAGCATTCGCCATGTGCTTTGTGAAAGGTGAAGTGCCGCCATTAAGTTTTTTAAGAAAAGGGAAAACTTTCATCTGAACATGAGTTATCATTTCTTCTGCAGGAAGCTGTTTGAAATAACTCCACCTGAGAATTCTTTTCTCAATTTCTTTATCCATTCCATCAAGTTTAATGGTTCCGCTGAACCGTGAATTAAATTTTTCACCAGTAAAATCAGCATCTTTTTCTTCTTTCACATCAAGATCATCAAGCCGTTTCATGAAAAGAAGATATGTTATCTGCTCAATAGCGGAAAGCGGATTGGAAATTCCGCCAGCCCACAATCTGTCCCATAATTTATCTATTAAACTCTTAATCTGCGGATTGTTTTGAAGCATTTATCTTTTCTCCAGCAAATAGTTATTTTCCCTCATCTTCTATCACTTCCCAGTAACCGCCTTTATCCGGGCCTATTCTTTTTAATTGACCATTTTCCTGTAATTTTTTTATCTGTTTTTCTACGGCTCTTGTCGTAAGTCCTATTTTTAAAGCTATTTCAGGAATAGCTATTTCTCTATTTTCTTTCATCAGCTCAAGAATTTTCACCGAACTTTTCACCGAACTTTTCACCGAACTTTTCACCGAACTTTT
>DAOQAY010000022.1:0-25630 GCA_035354435.1 bacterium | reverse complement strand
TTAATCCCTCATTTAATCCCTCATTTAATCCGCCGTCACTCAATTCTTCAACATATTCATTTTTTATAAATTGCATTTGAAAAGACATTCCGGGTTCGTTGATTTTCAGCAAAACATCTGGATATTCAATTAGTTCAGCATATATTTTATTAAACCCTGATCCCCATTGCTCAATCAGTTTGCAGTCTTTAAATATCGGGGCAAGAACTCGATTTCTAATTTCTGAAGAAGTGTTTTCCAGCACTTCTGGATCAACAGACGGCATTAGTGTTCCAGGACTTGTGATTTCAAGCATGTCGTCAAAAATTGCTATTTTTATGTCACTGCCCATTATCGAATAATCTCTGTGAATTACCGCATTTATAACCACTTCACGGATGGCTTTCAGAGGATATTCCCATCTGTTTTTGCGATAAACAAGACCGATTGTCGAGCTTTGGGAAATGTTGCGCATGATAAATTTCATTGCTTCTTCCGGCTGATTGAAAACCGGACTTTCAATTGTCTGCTGATCTATCATCACTTCCGTTGTTTTTCCTTTAAACCTTGCACATTCAATTTTTGCATATGGAAACACCGATTTTTTAATTTGATTTGAAGAGAGAAGTATGGCTGCATTTGTTATAAACTCTTCATTCCGCTCAGATTTAACAAGCTCAAGTGTTTGAAGTTGCTCTGTTCCAACCTGTTTTCCTGACTTTTCATGATAGAATCCTTTAAACATAACCAAATCACAATCTTTTGCAGACAGATCATAAACAGGCATAGAATCAAAAGAAACATTTCTCCGCCGCCTTTCAAGTTCTGCCAGAATTGCTTCATCCGCAATCCTGTTTGTTGATCCGACTCTGATATATGTACCCTTATTTTTGCCTTTACTTTTTAAAAAGTAAGGGCCGTTCCTGCTCGGATAAACTTTAATACAGAGAATGTTCTTATTTTCATGTGAATAAACTGTTATATCAGGAATGATAATGGGCGAACAGTTATCAAAAATTATCTGCGAAATTATTTCTTCCAATTTAAAAATTTCAGAATCAGTAACACCGCCAACTTCTCTGGTTTTATCATCAATTCCAATGAAAATTTCTCCGCCGACACTGTTTGAAAAAGCGATAACTGTCTGAGCTATCTGATTCCCTTCAGGCAGCATTGATTTAAATTCCACCCGTCGTCCTTCTCCTTTCTCAATAATTTTGGCAATATAGCTATTCATCTTTCACAGCTTCTCCAGCAGAAAATAATTGATGGGCCAGCAGTCGGCGATCTGTTTTTTCTCCCATTTGGTCTTTATTTTCCGGTCATCCATGCCGTAAGGAAGCGGTTTGAAGAATTCTTTTGTGAGGGCAACTTCTTTTTTGATGAATTCTGCATATTCAGGGTGATCGGTGGCTATATAGATTTTTCCGCCTGTTTTCAAGCGGTTATGCATCATTATCAAGTTCTCGAAGCGGACTGTTCTGAACTTGTGATGCTTTTTTTTCGGCCACGGATCGGGGAAATAGATGTGTATCGCATCAAGTGAATGGAACGGGATAAGCTCTTTGATAACGGCAATTCCTTCAAAACATATTATCCTGACATTATCCTGAGCAAGCCGTTTTTTGAGGTTGTTTTCTCCCCTTGCAAAGAATTTTTTGCTTATTTCAAGTCCTAGAAAACCAGTGTCCGGTTTTGAATTGGCATATTCAGACAGAAAAAAGCCGCTGCAGAACCCCATTTCAAGTTCAATCTTTTCATTGCCGGGAAAAATCCGTGAAAAGTCGATCCTGTTAAATGCGATATCTTTAATTTCAAGTTCAATGTTGTGATTTATCATAGATTTCAACTATCCTTCGTAGACCATTATGTCCGGAAGATTCCTGAACCTTTCGTTCATATCCAGACCATAACCGATAACGAATTCATTCTTGATATCAAATCCGAGAAAATCTATTTTAACTCTACCTTTATTTATCTCCTTTTTCTCAAGGAGAGAACATATTTTTATCGACTCAGGTTTAACCTGCCACAGTTTTTCAAGAAAAAATGTCAGCGTTGTTCCAGTATCGACAATATCTTCCACGACCAGAAGGTTCCTCCCTCTGAATTTTTCGAGTTCTCCCATCAGCATCTCAACTTTTCCTGTTGAATGTGTTCCGGAATAGCTGGAAAGTCTTATGAAGTCAATGTCCATATCTTCCGATTTTATTGCTCTGATAAGATCTGCGGCAAAAATGGTGCTTCCTTTCAATATTATCAGGCATGTAAAAGGTTTATCCTGATAATGAGCACTTATTTCGGCACCTATTTCCTGAACCCTTTTATGAATTGTATCCTTGCAGATAAGCTTCCTCATTTTTTAATTTTCTCCAGTCTGTTTATCTCAATTATCCATTCTTCTTTCTTTCTGGAATATCTTTCTTCTTTCAGCTTCGTTCTTAAAAAAGAAGCCGCTTCAATATTTTTACCGAGTTCTTCAAGTATTGCCGCCTTTAATTCAATGGATTTTTCACTTCCATTCAAATTGACTGATTCTTCAGCAAATGCAGCAGCTTCCTCAAAGTTCCCGTTCATATAAAGATAAATCGCCATATTTGTTATAATTTTTTCATAATTTTCGCCGGATTCGATCTTATCTTTTTTTAATTTCTGCAGAGCCACCCTGTTTATTTCAAGTGCTTCATTATATTTCTGTTCTTCATATGACAAGGCCGACCTGTTTATCAGTTCATTTAATGTAAGTTCTGAAAATTCTTCCGGTTTTTTAAAAAGGGGCTGCGCTGCTTTTTTTAAATGCTGCTCAATCGGAGTTCCCTCAATTTTTTCAGTATCCTGTAATCCGGAACTGGCATCATCTTTCACTTCAACATAATAAAACCCTGCTACAAAAATAGCGGCGGCAAGTAAAATAAGATAAATTGAAAGGTCTGTCATCGATGCTCTTGACTGTTCTGATAATTCCGGATCATTTTTTCTGGCAGCGCTTTCAAGTTCAACATCTTCAAGATGATCTTCAAGTATACTTTTCAGTTCCTGATCATCATGAATATCAAAATCATTATCCTGATGAACGCTGTTCACAATCTCCGTTTTCTGTTCAGAAACATCATCTATTTCAGAAACTTGCGGCGATTCAACTGCTTCCGGCAGTTCAATAGTTTCCGGTTTTTCAACAATTTCTTTATTTTCAGGAACCTCCTCTTCGAGTGCTATTTCATTTACATTAAAAGATACTTTTTCGTGTTTATAATTGGGATCTATAACAATTCCTATTGCAGGATCGATAGTATCTCTGGGAGAAAACGAAGGAGGAGGAACAATTGTTTTTTCAATATTAAAACTTTCTTCGGGGTCTTTTGATGTTTGTTTTTTTGTCAAATTATCAAATACAGCATCAAAATCATCTTCAGTGCTTCCGGATTCCTCTTTGCTTTCACCTTCTTTTTTCAGCCATCCCGGTTCAGGCGGAAGAGAATATGGAGTATCTTTTTTTCTGATTGAGACAACATCCAGTTCTATCAATTTTTTCAGATAACCGGCAGTCAGCTTTCTGTCAAGATCTGTCTTTTCTATAATATCACTGAACTTGCTTCCATCCGGGGCAAAATTTCTTATTATTGACGCAATTTTGTCAGGGAACTTATTGATAGTATTCATGAATTGACCGAAATCGAGATAGAGTTTCGAATCGAGCGGAGGCATTTCGTTTAATTCGCTGGTATAATCGTCAAGCCAGTTGGCGGCTTTAACAACAAGTCTGTCGTGCGGAATTCTGACATTTCTCTGTACATCAAAATCTTTATATGTGATGACAAAATTTCCGTCAAGCCACGACAGAAGCTTATAAAGTTCATCTATTCCGTTCTTATTTTCGCCCCCTTTTGTCTCTATTCTGACAGCAGATCCATTGCTGAAATAAATGTTGGCCTCTTCTCCCGTCGAAGAAGAAAAAAGAACAACTCCCGAAGAACTGTTTTCGGCTATTATGTTAAGAACATCAATCAGTGAAATGCTCGAAAGATCGCTTTTAAAATCTTTAGAATCCTTAGAAAGATCAAGCAGTTCATTAAATTTTGCCTGATCAAAGAAATCTTTGATCCTGTTGATAAGAACTTTTATAAGAACCGGTTTCATAAAAAACCCTTCCGCACCCATTTCGTGAGCAAGGATTTTGTCCTCAACAACCTTTGAACTTGAAAGAAAAATAAACGGAATATTTCTCGTTTCAGGATTCATTTTCACTCTTTTCAGAAAATCGACACCGCTTAATTCCGGAAGCACCATTTCCGAAATTATCAAATGCGGTTTGAATTCTCTTAATGTTTTCAGGGCATTGACGGAACTTGACAGTGTTCTTACTTCATAATTTTCTTTTTTAAGTTTTAATTCCAGAACAGCGGTTACCTGTTCATCAGAATCAACTATCAGAATTTTTTTTAACATTGTCCTCCGGTCTTATTCTGTCTGTGAACTTAACAAGTTTAAGCAAATTTCCTTTTTCGTTATATTCAAGAATATTGAAAACAGCAGCAATTATTTTAATTCCGAATCCGTTAAATCCGACAGGAAATTTATTCTGTTGTGTAATAACACTCCTCATTTCACTTCTCCAGTCAAAACCGTTACCGCCATCTTCAATTTCTATGATCTGGCTTTTTTTACTGACAATAGAACTTATTTTAACTTTCCTGCCTGCACATTCTTTTTTAGCGCATCTTGAAGAAAGAAAAACATCGTAATTCCCGTCTTTTATCATTTTTTCTTTTCTTTTTTTCGAAATTTCAAGATTGCCGTGCTCAATGGCATTGTATATGGCCTCATAGATCGCAACTTCCAGCATATAAATATTTTCAAATAAATGTGAAGACATTGCGACTATTTCGGTCACAACATCTGAAACAGCATCAAGATCGTTGCCTATTTCAAAAGTTTTAACCTTATCGGCCGTTTTATTTTTCATTTTCAGAATACTCAAATTTTTTAATCCGCCGAAAAGATTGAATTCAAAAAATCAGCTGTCCTCTGACAATCAAGTTCTTTGTCCACAACACCAAGGTCTATTGCCGATTTGGGCATGCCGGCAACAGCACATTCATATCTATCCTGAGCAATGGTTAAAGCTCCGTTCCTTTTCAGTTCAGCCATTCCTGCCGAGCCATCAATTCCCATGCCGGTCATAATTATTCCTATCGCATTGGCTTTAACAGTGAGAGCGGCAGATTTGAATAAAATATCGACTGAAGGCTGATGTCTGTTAACTTTAGGACCTTCTTTAACAACAGAAACATATCCGGCAGGCGATTTCTGAACCAGCAAATGCTTTCCGCCCTGAGCTATTATGACATCTCCGGGAATCATCAGACGACAATTCTCCGCTTCATAAACATTGAATGGGAAAAGTTTGTTAAGTCTTTCAGCAAATGATTTTGAAAAAAAAGGCGGTATGTGCTGAACTATAGCAATCGGAGGCATTGTTCTGTGATCAAGTTTTGAAAGAAGTTTTTCTATTGCAACAGTTCCTCCGGTTGACGCTCCGGCAACAATAACTGAGCAGGAAGCGAGCATTCTGGGGTTGTTGTCGCTGGGGACCATTTTAATCGTTTTTCTGGCAAAATCTCTTACAGAATCATCTTTGCCTCTATATTTGTGTATATTAAGCCAAGATTTGGGAACAGCCGCCGCTATTACAAGTTTTTCATGAATTATTTCAGCCACTTCTTTCAGTGAATGTTCATCCTGCGGTTTCAAAATGTAATCAACGGCTCCCAGTTCCAGAGCTTTCAATGTTATTGAGACATTTTCCTTTGTCAGAGAACTTATCATAATAACGGGAAGGGGTGCTCCTCTCATGATCTTGTCAAGAAAAGTAAGACCGTCCATTTTAGGCATTTCAATATCAAGTGTAATAATGTCAGGCATTTCCTTTTTCATCATGTCGTGAGCTTCATAAGGATCGGCAGCCTTTCCCATAACTTCAAAATCATCAAATTCTGAAATTATTTCGCACAGAAGTTCTCTTGCTGTCCTTGAATCTTCAACAATAAGAACTTTTTTCTTTTTGTTCATTCTTCATCTTCCGGATTTTCATTTTTTGTAAAAATGGTAACACCACCGCTGATATCTTCCCTTTTTTTATTCAATATTGCAGCCTTATATTTGTTTTCCTGCTCTATTGCCTGTTCCGGACTCTTCATCAGTTTTTTCACCAGAACCCGGCCGTTGTCAGCAGGAAGAAAAATGATCTTTCTTCCGACTTCTCCACCGATATCATTGGCAATTATAGGTATTTCCTCGTACTGCAGATACATTTTCACAAAATTTATGTTTGCCAGCGGAATATTGCCGTCCGATTTCCTGAAATTCAAAACATGCGCCCCACCGAATATCTTGGCTGTCAGGCGGTCTCTTCTGGCTCCTTTTTTCATCATTTCATTAATGATGCTTTCCATTGCAAACATCCCGTATCTACTGCTTTTCGAAGCAAAAACCTCATCATTTCTGAAATCCCCGGGAAGCATGAAGTGGTTCATTCCGCCTATCCCGGCATCAATATCCATAAAACAGACCGCTATACATGATCCAAGAACCGTCGCAATCCCCTCGGAAGTTTTATTTACAACATAATATTCTCCGGGTTGTATGACAATTATGTCTTTCTGAAGTTTACGGTTAAACGACTTGTACATCAGCTCTCCGGAACATTGTTGTAAATCTTTTTCTGATATATCGTGTTTTTAAGATAGACCAGACCATCTATCATATTGAACAGCGCTTCAGAATGACCCATCATGATATAACCTCCGTCATTGAGGTATCTGAAAAGCCTGTTAACCACTAATTTCTTTGTTTCTGGGTTGAAATATATGATCACATTTCTGCAAAATATCATATCAAATGTCGAAGTTATCGGGTATTCCGGCGCAATGAAATTAAGCTGTTTAAATGTGACCATCTGTTTGATTTCGTCTTTGATCTTAAACAGCCCGAGACTGTCTCCTTTTCCTCTGAGAAAATACTTTTTCATGTATTCTTCAGGAACTGTATTCAGAACACCGCTTTCATATACTCCCCGTGCCGCTGTTTTCAATACACTTGTATCAATATCGGTTGCAAGAATCTTTACGGGAATGTTATACGGCTCGACCAGATGTTTTGCCATAACAATCGCTATTGTGTAAGGCTCTTCGCCAGTTGAACAGGCTGCTGACCACACTCTGACAACTCTTTTGCCGGAAGCAATAATCTGTGGAATAAATGTGGAAGTAATAAAATCAAAATGATGCGCTTCTCTGAAAAAATCGGTTTTATTGGTGGTAATGGAATTAATAAAATTCTGAATTTCCGAAAAACCGGAAGACGAGACCAGAAGATCATAATATTCAGAAAAATTTTGTAATTTTAAAGCCTTGACTCGTTTGGTGAAACGGGATACGACCAGTTCCTTTTTTGTTTCAGCAAGACTTATTCCCGACACTTTAAAAACAAGCTCTCTTAATTTTTCAAATTCCGCATCACTAAGGGAAATTTTTTTAATTTCAAAAATACTTTCAGTCATTTTCCAACATTTTCTCAATATCAAGAACTATTAAAAATCTCTTTGTTTTCGGATCGTTAGCTATGAATTTCACAAAATCTGTCCTTATCTTTCTGCTGACCATTGGAGCAAGGTGAGTATTTTCCGGCTCTAGAAAAACGACATCATCGATCGAATCGACAACGCATCCTTTTATTTTTTCGTTAACTTTAAGCATCAGAAATACTGTAAACTCGCCGTATGAAATATCTTTGATCCCGAAAACTTTTCGAAGATCGATGACCGGAATAACATTGCCCCTGAGATTAGCAACTCCGAGAAAATGTTCAGGCTGATTCGGGATTCTTGAACACGGAAGCATCTGCTTCATATCATAAACAACAGTTATCGGAACAGCATAATGCTCTGCTCCGATCCTGAAAGAAAGATATTCATTATTTTTATCTTCAACAGTATCTTCAATATTGGGGGCTTTTTCGGCTTGCCTCTCTTTCTGTTCCTTTTTTTCAACAACCTGATTTTTCTCATCTGCCGCTTTTTGTGTTATGCCGGACGATATTATCTTATCAAGGTCCTTTTCTATTTTTGCAATATCTTTCTTTTTGATCTTTCCATTATTGTTCAAAGCATTCTCGATCAGTGCCACGGCATTTTCTATCTGATCCGCCACAAGAGCGCCGGATTCGACACTTTTAGAAACAACCAGTGATATCAGCTTGCTGAGCCTGGCGGAAGCGCTTTCAAGCTCGACAAGACCGGCAACAGAACTGCCGCCGCTTATTGAATGAACCGCTCTGATAAGAGTGCTGAATGCATTAAATTCCGGATATTCTCCTTTTCTAAGAAGAGCCAGAAAATCTTCAAGCTGTTCACGAACCTCTTCTATCTGTGATTTTGATTCTTCAATGAATTCAGGTATTAAATTAACAGTTTTTTCCATTAAAGGGTATCCATAATATTAAGTTCGTTGTCAGAAAGAATCTTTGCCATATCAAGAACTATTGTAAAAAAATCCTTCTCTTTTTTTATCATTCCTCTTATAAAGTTTGCTTTGACTCCGAAAGAAAACCTTGGCGGAGGCTGAATATCGGAACTTTTAACTTTGATAATATCGTTAACCTTGTCAACAACGACACCCATCACCCTGCCGCTTACATCGACTATCATTATCACAGTAAATTTTGTTATCTCATGACCAGACACATCAAATTTCTCTCTCAGATCGATAACAGGAACAACAATGCCCTTTAAATTCAGGATTCCCTTTACAAAAGAAGGCATGGAAGGTATCCTTGTAAGCTTTTTATAACTTGTTATCTCATAGACTTTAAGAATATCTGTGGCATATTCCTCCTCTCCGACCTTGAAAAGAATAAACTGAAGAAACCGCTCTTCTTTTACTTCATTATCTTTTTTAATGTTTTCGAACCTGCCAGATCTGTTCATATGTTCTCCAATTGGCCGAAAGCCAGTTTTTCAAGACTGTAAACATCCAGTATAAGAGATATTTTACCATCACCGAGAACAGTTGCACCGCTTATTCCGGGAACCTGTCTATAATTCTTTTCAAGACTTTTTATTACAACCTGCTGCTGACCGAGAACATCGTCAACCATCATTGCAATTTTACGGTTATGTCCGTCAAGCACCAGTATCAACCCGTTTGCCGGATCGGTCACCCCGGTCTTAAAATTAAATATCTCATAGAGTCTTATAAGAGGAAGATATTCTCCTCTGAATTCTATCAGCTCTCCTTTGCCTTCAATAGTTTTTACAACAGTGCTTTCCGGTCTGACTGCTTCAATTATTGAAAAAAGAGGCACAGTTATGGTTTCCGGACCTATTGAAACCTGCATTCCTTCAATTATTGCAAGAGTCAAAGGAAGTTTTATCCTGAACAGGGTTCCTTTTCCTTTTTCGGAAAAAAGTTCAACATTTCCTCTCAAATTTTCAATATTTTTTCTAACCACATCCAATCCTACGCCGCGACCGCTGATCTCTGTAACCTGTTTTGCGGTGGTGAAACCCGGAAGAAAAATAAAATTATAGATCTCTTTTTCGCTTAATTCACCCGCTCCTTTATACAGCCCTTTTTCAGTTGCTTTTTTCAAAATCGCTTTTTTATCAATACCTTTTCCGTCATCTTCGACTTCAATTATGATCTTTCCTTCCTGCTGGTATGCTCTCAGCCAGATCGAACCGTCAGCCGGTTTGCCGGATGCTATTCTTTCTTCGGGAGATTCTATTCCGTGATCTATCGAATTTCTCACGAGATGCTTTAAAGGAGCGTCTATCTGCTCAATAAGCGTTTTATCAAGCTCTGTTTCTGATCCTGCAAGAAAAAGGTTTATTCTTTTATTCAGCTCTCTGGATGTGTCTCTGACAATTCTCTGAAAATGAGAAAAAGTCCCTTCAATCGGAACCATTCTTGTTTTCATAACCTGTTCCTGAATACTTCTGCTTATTCTGTCCAGATGTTCTGCAACATCATTCAACTCTCTGTTTTTATGATATTTTTCGGATATCAGCTGATTGATCCCGGCAATACCGATAACAAGCTCCCCCACCAGATTTACAAGTCTGTCCAGCTTGTTGGTATCGACTCTTATTGTCTGGCTTGTCAGAATGTCTCTGCTTTTCTGCTGACTTGAAAGAACCCTGTTTACAATGTTTGTGTCAATATTTTTATTTTCAACGAGCATTTCGCCCATTTTTTTCTGACTGTCAACAATCTTCTGAAGGTCACTTTGAGTCACATAACCTTCATCTTCAAGGATCTCCCCGAGCTTTTTATCGGCATAACGGAGATCTATTCCTTCAAAAAACCTCCTGCTTACATCTTCAAATACGATTGTGTTGTTCTCTCTGACGAAAATAAAGACATTTTCAACAGTAGAGACCGGCATTTCGGTCTTTAGAATAAGCTCCCAGCTCAAGTACAGGCTGTCATATTTAAAACTGTCCATCGGAGGAATCGCTTCAGGATTGCATTTAACCTTTACAAATTCGCCCATCGAACTGAGCTCTTTAAGCAGCATCAGCGGATCTGTTCCGGAAGAAAAAATATCCGGTTTGAACTTTATATTGATCTGAATATACTTCTCAGAAAAGGTTTCAGCGCCATAACTGCTTGTTTTTGTTTCTACTTCAGGCTCTTTTTGAATACCTTTGAACTTTCTGATATTTTCGAGGGCGACCTTGACTTCGGCTCCGAGCTCTGACTCTGCTGTAGCAGAATCAACATTTATAAGCTGTTTCAGAAGATCCGTCGAACTCAAAAAAAGATTTATCAGACTTCCCGTAGCTTTTAATTCTCCTGACCTTACCCTTGAAAGAACATTTTCAAATTCATGTGCAAACGAAGTAAGAAGAGAATATTCAACCATGCCGGAGCTTCCTTTTAAGGTATGCACCGACCTGAATATCTGATCGATCAACTGCTTGTCGCCAACATTGTTTTCAAGCTCAAGCAAATCATTTTCAAGTAATGAAACCAGCTCTTTTGCTTCTTCAAGAAAAATATTGTAGAGCGAGCTTTTTTCAATCATTATATTACCTTACAAATTTCTTAACAACCCAGACAAGCTGTTCCGGTTTAAAAGGTTTTACAAGCCATCCGGAAGCTCCTGCCGCCTTGCCTTCCATTTTTTTTGCATTTTCAGATTCGGTTGTAAGGATAAGTATCGGAACAAATCTGAAATCCCCCTTTTTCACTTCTTTTATAAATGTAATTCCATCCATTACCGGCATGTTTATATCTGAAATAATCATATCAATTTTAATCCCCAGCCTTTTGGATTCTTCAAGTTTATCAAGCCCTTCCTCTCCGTTTTTAGCTTGAATGATATCAAATCCTGCATCGGTCAGAACAAAATTCACTGACGCTCTGAGAGTTGCTGAATCATCTACAATTAGAATGGTCCTATTCATTGTTTCACCCCTTTAAAGTAACCGGAGAGCCCTGATAATTTAAGATCGTTCATAAATTCTTCCGGGATGTTTTTCCATACGATCTTCATCTGTGTCGATTTCATCCAGGAAATAAAAGTCTGGAGAGAAGAAGTATCCCACGACGAAACTCTGTTCAAATCTACATTAACATCCTCGCTTGAAAAAGGAAAATCTCTGAGGAAATTATACAAACTTTCCCCTTCGTTTATTGATAGATCACCCGAAATAAAAACTGTTTTTCCGTCAATCTTAAAAGAAGCCATGCTACCCTTTTATTTCCATTATCTTGTCAAGTCTGATCGCTTTGAAAAGTGTAAATATTTCTTCGCTGATCCCTTCTATGCTCGATGTTCTGCCCGAATTGCTCATTTTTTTATGAAAAATAAGAAGCTTTCCTATGCCGGAACTGTTAATGAACTCCAGTTTTTTAAAATCAAGCACCGCTTTCAGATCGCCACTTTCAATAAATTTATCGAGTGCCTGTTGAAAAACCGCAGACCCTTCATTGTCAACTCTTCCTGAAAAAACAAGTCTCGTGGAATCGCTTTCTTTTTTTACATTGATATCCAGCATTCAGACCTCCATTTTTATTTAAAAAAATTCCATGCTTCCCGTTTCGGAATAATCTCTTGCTGATGGGAAAATACTATTGAGTATTCTCAAATGTTCTCTCACCCTGAATTTTTCATACAATCTTTCCGTAAGAACCTCGTTATTGATGTTGTCCTTTTGCGAAGCTATGGTCTCAATACAGAAAAGACCGACACTTTCGGTGCTTAAAACTGCAAGTCTGGCAGAAGTTTCTATCTTAAGAATATTTCTTTCAACAGCTTCAATGCTTTTATTTACAGAGTTGATGAACTCATCCGGATTTCCCAAAAAATGGCTTTTTTCTGAATTACGGGCAATTTCCTCTTTTATGAGGCAAAGCATTTTTTTTGCATTCTCAAGCTTTTCCTTCAACTGTAAAAGTGTTGTTCCGATAAGCGAAAAAGTATTTGTTGAAACGGCTCCGATAAGTCTTGAAAATCTTTCTGCATTGTTGTAATCAAGCTTGACTTCATTGTTCTTGAAATGATTTATCTCTTCAAAAATGACATTAAAGCTTTCAAAACTCTGATCTATTATGTCTCCGAACTGGAACAGAGTGGAAATACCGTTCACCGATTCTTTGAGTGAACTGACAAGAATGTCCATCCTGCTGCCGCATTTTAAAGAAAAGAAATCCCCGTCCCTTCCGGCTGTTACCGTACTGCTGCAATTAATAACAGTTGTTTCGGTTTCAGAAAACACATCTCCGAGCATTGATGAAAGAGATCCGATATATCCTTTTACTTTTTCCATGAGTTTAATCCTTACTCCAAGTTAACTACATAATATAACCTTAAATTTTTGGGGGGTCAATTTTAGAATTGGAATATTAATAAAATTGTTTTTAAGGTCACTTTATTGTAGCATACTACCTGTTGTCTGTACTTGGTTTTTTTGAAGGACTTTATGAATAAAACAGTTGGGATCATAATTGCTGTTATTTTTGCAATACTGCTTATCCAGCCAAGCTGCAACAGGAAAAAAACAGATTCCGACCTTACTCTTTCACAAAACGACATTGATCTGCTTATAAAACACAAAAGCCACATCGACCAGATAACAGGAAAATATGACAGAGAGCTGCAGAAAGCTCGCAGACAGATGAAAACACAGATTATAGAAAAGGGAAAGAGTGAGATTAACAAATATCTTGAATCGAACGATATTGATCCAGTAACTTTTATGAGAAAATCTAAAAAGATTTTGAAAGGATATCTGGCGTTTTACGAAACCAGCCCGGAATCACTTGAAAAAAAGATCAAAATGCTGGATGCAAAAGAATTGACCCAGAAAGAGTTTGACAACACAGTTGCCGCCTACAAAAAAGCAGATGAAGAACTTTTCAAAGAATACACCGCAGACCTTTCGGATTATGAGATCGAATTGATCAAAATGAATGTGAAAAATCTTTTTGGTATGATGAATTCATCATCCAGCGGCAATATTCAGAAGAAAAATAAGTAAACTTTTATCTACTCTTCAAAATTATTATTGGATTCAGTCCATTTTGCATGTAGAAATTCAGCCATTTTATCAGCAATAAATCTTAAGAATTCGAGATCGTCTTCATTGAATCTATAGCTGTTTTTCTTATTGATCAGTTCAATTACTCCGAATGTGATATTTGTTTCAAGAGACCTTACCGGAGCACAGGCGATCGAAGTTGTTTCATAACCTATTTTCTGACTTATTTCCTTAAAAAATCTGGGGTCTTTCTGGACATCTCCAACAGCAATAAAACAGCTGTGTTTTGCCGAAAATCCTACCAGTCCCTGCCCTACTTTTATCTTTATTCCGTAAACATCATTTCCTTTCGGACCTCTGCATGAAACAAACTCAAGATCTGTCGAACTAAGTGTCGATTTGGCAAAAGAACCGCTTTCAGATGGAATATATTTCATTGCCAGATCAAGGAAAAAATCCGAACTTTCCTTTTCACTTAAATTCCAGGCATCCATAACATCAGTAAAAAGATCCGCCAGCATTTCGTCTTTCCTTGTTATTTTCGGAGTTTCCTTTTTTTCTTCAACCGGTTTTTGAATATTTTTTGTGAGATCAAGTTCCCTGACTAAAAAAGTTCTTCCGGAAGCAGTGTCTGTAATATTTATCGTGCCGTCCTCTTTTACATCGCAGACAATGTTTTTCATGGAATCTGCCATTCCAAGACCTGACAAAGCTGATTCAAGAGCACAAAACCAGTTCGGGCCTTCTTCTCTCACAACAACTTCTCTGCCATTGTCCGACATGGGAACAAGCACTTCAAATTTTGTCATTTTTCACCTCAGACTTAAAAATTCAATTAATTAAGACATTGTATTTTCTCATTTTTCAGGAAAAAATCAAATAGAACGGGCTATTATTCTTTTTCAGGCTTTATTTTGACCTTGCCGTCTTCAAAATATACTTTGAATGTAAACTTATCTCCGAATTTCTTTCTGACTTCATCTATCTTCTTTTCCAGCATTTCTGAAACTGACTCTTTGCTGAAATTTTTTCCGGTATATTTTTTGTTCATTTCAATATATTTTTCAACAGTTTCATTAATTACAGCATTGACTCTGAAAGCGTTTGCGTCTTTTTTATCAATTTCTGATACAGCAGTTCTAATATCGTCCATCGGAGATCGGCCCAGACCAAGACCGCCAAAAAAGTGCTGTCCCGGTTTAGCATGACCTTCCTCAATTTCTCTGACACCTTTTTCCCATTTGATCCTGTATGCTGTAAATCTGTTTATAAGCTGCATTGCCAGAAACCGTTCGGCAAGATTTATTGCATCCTGTGATTCTTTCAATAAATTATCAACCTCTTTTTTCAAAGCATTAAGTTCGTTTAAAGGAGGTTTTTTTTCCTGACCTGTAAAATAAAAATTAAACGAGTGTTCAAGCCGTTCGATCTTATTGATCAGCATTGACACCCGTTGAGCGATTGTCATCAGTGTTCCGGATTATTTTTTTGGAAGGTTCAAATCTTCTATTTTTATCATTTCAGCAGGAGTTGCAACCTTAACTGCATTTACTTCCCATTTAAGCTTCCCTGTCCAGTTACCGTCTATGTCGCCGGCATCATAACCGGGAATTATTATACTTTTTTCTTCACCGGGAGCTATCGGATATATTTCTTCAATCTGTCTGGTATAGATGACAAAAAATGTTTTTTCAAAAAGCACTTTTTCATCTTTGTCGTCCATAAATTTTACAAGAACACCGACATAGCTTAGACTTTTGTCAGTATTGTTTTTTACTGTTGCATCCATCATGTACTGGCTCATACCGTTTGCAAATTCCACTTCACCGTTTCTGAGATCTTTAACTTCGATCTTATCTTTGTAAAGTTTTGCAGTCTCTATCAATTCAGGATTGATAGGAATTTCTATTGCATCTTTTTTCTGCTCTTCTTTTATCTTGTCAATCCTTTCCTTAAGATTCAATTCCCATTTTTCGCCATTCTTATTCACATAAAAAATTATCTTGGCACCCTGAAGATTATTCATTGCAACTTTCTGTCCGGTATATTCCGTTTCTATTATTGCTTTCGTTCCTTCGGTATTCATTTTTACCGGCAGACTTTTAAGAAACATCGTATTAAGACCGATGTATTTAGCATCTTCGAGAAACCTTTCCTGTCCCACGATCTCTTGAGATTCTTTATCAACCATATCCCAGGCTCTTGCAAAATTTTTCTGTTTAAGCAAATCCAAAAAAGTGTCAACTGTTTTTTCAGCTTCACTTTTATTTGAAGAGCAGGAAACTAAAACAGTTGAAAATAAAAGAGCAAAAATTGTGGTAACAATTGAAAATCTTTTCATAATGATCCTCGTTTAAAGTTAAACACGCCAACATTCGGGTCAGTATAAAAAGAGCCGGCTCTTATGTCAATAAAATAGGTGTATCGCAGAATGAGTTGTGCCTGTTTTTATTTGAACTGATTATCGTTTTCTATTATAATACCTAAGATCTTATTCGGAGGAAATCTTGAAAATCACCTTATTTATCCTAACTACTTTTATTCTTTTGTTTTTTTGGGGATGCAAAGTTCAGATCGATCAGCAGCTGCCGGAAGACGCTATTGTGCTCGATCAGATCTTGTTTATTGATGAAGTTCAGTCCGGTGTTCCGCAGACGCTTCAATTACCTAACGGGACGGTTGTAACTTACAAAATGCCGGAAAAAATTTATGACGGACAACTTATAAAAGTAAAACATGTTGAGGGAGAAAGACCTTATTACATCAAAATAAGTCTAAGAAACAGGAATGAGCAGAAAAACAAATAAAGTTGCGGCATTAACCGGATCTATTGCGACCGGGAAAAGCTTTGTTTCCGCATATTTTAAAAACGAATTTGGGGTTTACATTGTCGATGCTGATAAAATTGGTCATTCAATTTTGGAAAAACCTGAAGTTGTAGAAATAATCCGGCAGGAATTCGGAAAAGAAATTATTCATGAAGGAACCGTCAATCGCCGGATGCTTGGAAAAATTGTTTTTTCAGATCATAAAAAACTGACAGATCTCAATACGATTGTTCATCCGTTACTTATTAAAGAAGCCTTGGCAACTATCGAATTTCTTTCGCCAAAAGTGCCTGTTATTTTTGAAGCGGCTATCCTTTTTGAAGCGGGGTGGCACAAATATTTTGATACCGTTATTTTAACTACCTGTGAGCCTTCAATTCAATTAAAAAGAATTGTTAAAAGAGATGGCATTTCTGAAAATGAGGCTTTGGCAAGAATATCCAGCCAGATGCCATATGAAGACAAAAGTTTACTGGCGGATTATATTGTTGATACCAGCCAGGGCATTGATGCCGTTAGTGATATCTTAGATGAAATTGCTGAAAAATTATTAAAACCCTGATCTGATTTCCGGAGAAAACATGTTCAAACCGCAAATGGTTATTTTTGACTGGAACGGCACTTTAATAGATGATGTGTGGCTGAGTGTCAACGCAATCAATCAGATGCTGGAAAAAAGACAAATGCCTTTAACAACAATTGATTATTACAAGGAGATCTTTGATTTTCCTGTTAAAAAATATTATCAGGCTCTGGGGCTTGATACTGATAAAGAATGGGACAATATTGCAAATGAATTTATTGCCGGCTATCTGGAAAATCTTGAAAAGATCAAGCTGTTTCAAGATGTTACAGAAACAATCGGGTTTTTAAAACTGAACGGCATTGAAACCGGTATTCTTTCTGCCATGCAGCATGAAGGACTTAACAGGCATGTAAAACATCTCAAGATTGATCATTTCTTTAAATTTATTCAAGGTATTGAGAATTATTATGCCGAAGGGAAATCTCATCTTGGAAAAAAACTTCTTGCAGATACTGGGTTAAAAGGTGAAAATATCCTTTTTGTCGGTGACACGACACATGATTTTGAAGTTTCAAAAGAGATCGGCTGTCACACGGTTCTGGTGTCGAGAGGGCACAACAGTACTGAAAGGCTGGATTCTACCGGAGCGGTCGTTATAAATTCACTTGCGGAATTGAAAAATCTTATTGATCTTTAATCTGAATCCAGATTTGTTGTTTTTACTACGAATTGATAATTTCCCTAAATATTATAGGTGGTTGTGCATTAAACTTCATTTGCTCTCTGCTGACAGGATGAATAATTTCGAGTTTTTCAGCCCATAACATAATGTTGCTGCCGACAGTGTGGTTCTTATTATATTTATGATCGTTCATAATCGGCCACCCTCTTGACGAAAGCTGAACTCTGATCTGGTGACTTCTACCCGTCAAAAGTTCAATCTTCAGCATTGATATATGACTGTTCTTTTCAATTATTTGGTATTTCAGTTCAGCTTTTTTAGCTCCAGGAACACCGCTTTTCACTATTGTTACTGTATTTGTTCCGCTATCTTTCAACAGATGGTCCTCTAAAAATCCGCTATCAGGGAAAGGAATCCCTTCAACTATCGTAACATATTGTTTTTTCCACATATTCTGTCTGATCTGTTCACTCAGCCTTGATGCGGCTTTGGAAGTTTTTGCAAACACCATTACACCACCGACAGGCCTGTCCAGTCTGTGAACAATACCCAGAAAAACATTGCCGGGTTTATTATATTTATCCTTCAGATGCTGCATTATCAGCGATTGGAGATCCTGATCTCCCGAAGAATCTTTCTGAACAGGAACACCCTGCGGTTTAACGACCGCAATTAAGTGATTATCTTCAAAAATTGTTTCAATCTTCATATTCGGCTATACCATTTTTTTTTAAATTTTTTAACACTTTTATGACGGTTGAAAATGAAAATCCTCTCGAAATAAGTTTTTTTCTAATAGTTTCATACTCTTCTTTTCGAAATTTGTAACAAAATGCCATCGCAGCCTTTTCTTCCATCAATGGAGTATAAAACTCTTCAATGTTAAAAATGTCCGTCAATCCTGAACATCCTTTTTCGTACAATTTTTTTTTCAGAAAGATCACTCCTTTTCCTTTTCTGGCAGTTTCATCGGCATATTTTTCCAGAACCTTTCCATCATCAAGATACCCAAATTTCTGAATATATTCAACGACATAGTCTATCTCATCCTGAATCGCATTCTTTTCTTTTAATTTGTTTTTGATTTCATCTTTAAAATAATCTCTTTTTGCAAGAAGTTTAAGGGCAAACTGTATTAATTTTTTAATATTAGTGTTCGTCTGGATCATAGTCAAAATCTGTCGGCTGATACTGAGTACTGTCTCCTTCTTTGTCAAAAGATTTCCAGTCACCGTCTCCCGAAATGCTTACACCCTGCATTCTTAAAATAAGGTCGTCTGGACTCGTTGCATTTTCCAGAGCCTCTTTTTCAGAAATATGCCCATCTTGAAAAAGCTGAAAAATCGACTGGTCAAAAGTCTGCATTCCATATGTCTGATGTCCTTTTTCAATCACATCATGAAGCTCCTTAAATCTGCCTTCATCAAGTATTATTTCCTTTACAAGCTGTGAAGCCACTAGAACTTCAATCGCAGGAACTCTGGATCTGTCATCTTTTCTTTTTATGAGCCTCTGACTGATCGCAGCGGCAAAAACGCTTGCAAGCTGCTGCCGGATCTGCGACTGATTATGAGAAGGAAAAACTGCTATTATCCTGTTTATAGTTTCAGCGGCATTCAGAGTATGGAGTGTACTTATAACAAGGTGCCCCGTTTCTGCCGCAGTCAGAGCAATCTCTATTGTTTCAAGATCTCTCATCTCACCGACCATTATAACATCCGGATCCTGCCTTAAAGAACCTCTCAGTGCGGTAGAAAACGATTTTGTATCTATGCCAACTTCCCGCTGGCTTATAATGCTTTTCTTGTCTCTGATCAAAAACTCTATCGGGTCTTCAATGGTTATAACATTACAAGCCCTGCTGTTGTTAATGAAATCTATCATTGATGCCATGGTTGTTGATTTTCCACTTCCTGTCGTTCCGGTAACAAGAACCAGCCCTCTTCTGTAATTGGCTATTTTTTTTATTATCGGCGGAAGAACCAGCTCATCAATATTTTTCACTGCAAAAGGAATTGTTCTGAAAACTACACCCAGACTGCTTCTCTGCCTGAAAACATTAACCCTGAACCTTCCGACACCGGAAACACTGTAGGAAAGATCGACTTCATTATTCTCTTTTAGTGTTTTTCTCTGATCTTCGCTAAGAATTCCAGCTATCATCGGGTTGAGTTTTTCAGGTTTTAATATTCCGAACTCATCCAGCCTGCTCAAAGTTCCGTTTATCCTTAAAACCGGAGAAGTGTAGGTTTTTAAATGAACATCTGAAGCTCCGACTTTTGCTGCCAGCTGAAGAAGTTCATTTAATTTTTCCAGATGCTCGCTCATCATTTACTCCCGGGAGTTTTTTTCTTTGTTTTTTCATCAGCCGGAGTTTTTGCCTCTCCCGGCTCTTCATCTTTTATCAGATTGTGCTTTTCTTTTATTTTTGCAACAATCTCTTTCATCATTTCGGGCTTTTCCTTCAATGTTTTAACGGCATTGGCCAATCCCTGCCCGAGCTTTTCCTCTCCGTATGTATACCAGCTTCCGCTTTTGATTATCAATCCGTCAGTCTCCGCAACCGTGACCATATCAGCAAGCCTGTCAATACCTCTTCCATAAATTATATCAAAAATGGCCTCTCTGAAAGGCGGGAACATTTTATTTTTCTGGATTTTTACTTTTACCTGATTGCCGATAACTTCCTCTTTTTCTTTTATACTTGCAATCTTTCTTATATCAATTCTCATCGAAGCATAGAACTTTAAAGCATTTCCGCCTGTTGTTGTTTCAGGATTTCCGAACATTACACCGATCTTGCTTCTGAGCTGATTTATAAAAATGAGACATGTTTTTGATTTTGATACCGCGGCAGTCAGTTTTCTCAACGCCTGAGACATCAGTCTGGCCTGAACACCCATATGACTGTCACCCATTTCACCTTCGATTTCGCTTCTTGGAACAAGAGCCGCAACAGAGTCAATTACAACAACATCCACAGCGTTGCTTCTCACAAGAGTTTCCGCAATTTCAAGGGCCTGCTCAGCATAATCCGGTTGCGAAACAATAAGCGTATCAATCTGAATTCCCAGTTTTCTTGCATAGTTAAGATCAAAGGCGTGCTCAGCATCAATAAAAGCCGCAGCGCCCCCTTTTTTCTGTGCTTCAGCAATTGCATGAAGAGCAAGAGTTGTTTTTCCTGAAGACTCAGGACCGTATATTTCAACTATTCTGCCTCTCGGATATCCGCCGACTCCCATTGCGATATCCAGACTTAGCGCTCCGGAAGGTATTACAGGAATATCAACACTATTTTCATCGCCAAGGATCATAATAGATCCTTTTCCATACTGTTTTTCAACACTTTTAATAACATTTTCAAGCATTTCTTTTTTGGTTTCTACCATCAGCTTCTCCATAATTGATGTAAATATTTTAAACAGCTATTTAATTAAGCTGAAAACAGAATACATATTTTTATCCATAAGTACAGTTCTTTTATATTTTTCAGTTTTATTTTCAATCGTAATTAGAACGCTTTCCATATCAATGTTTTCATCGGTTATTTTTGCTCCATTTTTCAAGTCTCGTAGAAAACCCTTTAAAATTGTTGCTTTTTTAAACAACTCCAGCCCTCTTTTGGTTTTAAAAAATTCAAAATGCCTGTTTCTTGTGAGCTTGCCGTCAACAACCATGGAAATGATCTTCGTGTCGGTCAGGCTTTCACATTTACCTTCCGGAATCAGCTTTCCCTGATTCATCTAATTCTCCCGAAACTAATTAATAATAGATCTTCCCATTCTTACCTGAAAGAACTCGGCTTCCGTCAGATCCGTTCAAATAAACAGCATAGGATGTGTCTGCTCCTTTCGGCAATTTTACTTTTTCGCCAAGAACAAGGTTAGGCCCGGCCTTATCTGTCTTTTCCAGATCTGCGCCATCTCCGACAATAAGCGGAGGATTCATCGGAATTGCTGGAATCTTAACATTTTTACCCATAACTACAAGTGTTTCATGTTTAATAACTTCCGGCTTCAGCGCATATTTGTCAAAAGGATCAAAATAATGCAGCGGCAGACTTTTCATAAGCTCAAAAGTACATTCAAGGTAATCATCCGGCGTTCCGATATCCCACCATTTACCATCAATGAAAACGGCATTTATCAGTTCTTTCTGTTGAACCATTCTTTTATACACATAACTTGTTATAGATGTGAAAATATTTTCAGGAATATATTCCAGCAATGAAGGATCTATAATATGAATTCCGGTAAAAATAGCATTGCCATCAGGAATGTTTTTTTGAAAAGAGGCGTCCAGCATCCTCACAATCTTAAAATTTTCATCAACCGTGATAACCGCTCTGGAATCTTTCGGGGATGACGAAATAACTCCGAGCGTTACCTTGCTTTCAGATTTATAGTGGCTGTTTATCATTTGATCCAAGTCAAAATTGAAGATCGTGTCCGAATTTATCACAAGAAAAGGCGAATTGACCAGGTCCCTCATACTTCCGATAGCACCACCGGTTCCAAGAATCTCTTTTTCTTTCAAATATTTTATCTTAACGCCAAATTTTTTCCCGTTTCCAAGAAACTTTTCAATTTTCTCACCATTATGATGAAGATTGATGCAAAGGTCCTTTATTCCGTAATGTTTTAAGAAATTTATGTTATATTCAATAACAGGTCTGTTCAAAACAGGAATCAAAGGCTTGGGAATAATGTCCGTTATGGGAGAAAGTCTGGTACCGAAACCCGCAGCAAGAATCAGCGCTTTCATTTTTTTTCTCCGGGAAACAGTTCTGGAATATAAGGTCCGAGAAGATCGAGAAGTTCTTCCATTTCAAGCTTAATTATCGTGCTTTTTACATATCCCAGCGTCGGAACTACATATTGAATAAACCACTCTTTGCCCTTGACTTGGTTCAAATAGATAAACCTGCCCGCATCTTTCATTTTTCTTTGAAGAGTCTGAAGATAAAAAACCCTTTCAAAAGATTCATAATCTGAGAACAATTCTTTGGAGACTTTGTTTATTTTCCAGAAATATTTCAACATGGTCTCGACCTCTTCGTCAGTTAGAACAATGTATGAATCTCTTAAAAGCGAGACCAGGTCATATACCGCCGGAGCCATCAAAGCATCCTGAAAATCTATCAGATAGCTTGACCCGTCCTTAATCATAATGTTTTTTGATTGAAAGTCCCTGTGTGTAAAAAAATACGGAGTCTTTGAAAGTTCATTCGATATTTTTTTGAATTTCTTTTCCAGTTTGGGCCAGAGATGGTTGAAAGGTTTGTCATAGACTCTCTTGGCTATCATGTATTCATAAAAATGATAGAATTCATCCATAAAAAGAGAATTGCTGAATATTCTTTTTTCCGCCGGAGAATCAAACCGTTCCCTGTTATAAAGAGATTCCTGCATCTTTGCCAGAAGTTCGACTGCCGATTTTATATATTTCAACTTGTTCTTTCTGTCAGATTCCACCATTTTGAACATCGTTATGTCACCAAGATCCTCCAGCAGAAGAGCTTTCTGATCTTCCGCAATAGAAAAAACTTTCGGAACATTAATTCCGCATTCCTGAAACAGATCTCTTATTGCAATAAAATCAAAAAAGGAATCCCCTCTTCCAAATTCTCCGGGTTTCACATCAGCCACTTTCATTAAAATTGCTGAACCGCCGATGTAGTTAATTCTGAAATACTGTCTTCCCGAGGCATCTCCGAAAAGAGAATCGGCTGTAAAATCAAACATTTTTTTCTGTTTATATTCCGAAAGAAGCCTGTAAGAAATGAAATCTATTGCTTTATCCATCATTTATTCTCCAATTGTTCATATAGTTCGGACATTACTGAAAACATATATGGGAAAACCAATGCTCCGCACAAAATAAACAGTGGCGGAAACATTTCAGAAATAATAAAAATAACCGCGGTTGAACTGAAAAGGATCAGCGCAAACAGAAAAAAATAAAAACGATAGCCCTCGCCCTCTCTAAAACTTTCCATACATGCTTCTATGCCCAATTTGTCTTTGGATACCACATGAAAGAACGAAAACATGAAAAGACTGAAAATATAAACGGGCGGAATAATCAGAATGGAACTTATTACCAGCGGTGGCAAAATAAACAAAGAAATTACAAGTCCGTTTTTAAAAAATTCCCATATCGTCCTTGTTTCAAAAATTCTTATTTTTACACCTTTGGAAGTGCTTGATATTACATCTGCAAGAACAACAAAAAGAAAGCCTTGAAAAATTATGGTTGATAAAACTCCGGCGGCAATATTTACAAAAAAAAGAAATATCGGAATGGAAACAGGTATTCCTATAAGAAAAAGTTTAACAAAATTTGATCTGTATTGAATCCAGCCCTGTTCAAACGCTCCTGCAAAATCTAAACTTTCCACCTTTCGGGTTTCATCAGGCATTTTTCCCCCCTTGGAAGAATATCAATTATTTTACCCTTTATTGATTTTCCGGTCAACAATAATAATTCTCGACAATTTAAGAGAATTTGATTTAAATTTTTGTATGCTATAAAATTCCTGCCTATGTTTGTTATGGAGTGTGATTTTTAATGAAAACATATCTTACCTCTTTTATCGTGTCCTTCTTTTTTGTTGCGATAACAACACCTTTGCTTATAAAAATCGGTATAAAATACGGGTTTGTTGACAAAGTAAACAGACGAAAGATCCATCAGGGTGTCATTCCGAGGATCGGCGGAATCGGGATCGCTATGGGAACAATGTTTCCTTTGTTTTTGCTGCTTTTCTATAAAAACGAAGTGTCTCAAGTCCTTTTCGGATCAATGCCTAATGTTTATGTTATTATCTTTGGCGGACTTGCAATCAGTCTGCTTGGACTTTATGATGATATAAAAGGAACGAATGCAAAAATAAAACTTCTTTTTCAGATTGGTCTTGCTGTCTCCGCCTGGTATTTTGGATTTGAAATATCCGCTTTTTCTACACCATGGGGTGTTGTACAATTGGGATGGTTCGGAATAATTATAACAGTTCTGTGGATAGTCGGCATAATCAATGCCTTCAATCTGATTGACGGAATGGACGGACTGTCTTCCGGAGTATCTTTTTTTGCATGTATTACAATTATGACGCTCTCCATTGCAAACGAATATATGTTTGTCGCTCTGGTTTCTGCCGCTCTGGCTGGAGCTGTTGTCGGTTTTTTGATATACAATTTTAACCCGGCCAAAATTTTTATGGGAGATGCAGGATCAATGTTTATTGGTTACATACTGGCAATTGTATCATTGAAAAACCAGTCGAAAGGACATACCATCGTCTCTCTTCTTGTTCCCATTATTGCAATGGGACTTCCCATTTTAGATACAACGCTCGCCTTTGTAAGAAGATATATGCGAAATCAGTCTATATTTGCCGCAGACCGACAGCATATTCATCACATGCTTTTATCAAAAGGATGGAATCAGAAAAAAGTTGTTCTTGTTCTTTACGGAATTACAATTTTCTTTACTCTTCTTGCCATGTTGCTGATCTTTAACAAAGATGCTAAAGCCTTTCTTGTTATAACCGTTTTTTCAATTGTTATTGGCGTAATAATTACAAAACTCGGATACATGGAGTTGTTTTACAGCAGATTTAAAACAGGAAAAGAAGACCGGCTTGAAAATATTCTGGAATCTTTTCTTCTGGAGCAAATGTCTTTGTCAGATATAACAGAAAACACAATTAAATCTCTTCCCATAAAAGGATTTGAGATTCTTGACACTAAAGGAGAAAAATTATTTTCCTCAGGAGAGAGCGACAAAATGAATTTTATTGACATTTCTAACGATAATAAGCTTTTTATCCGTTTATTCTGGAGTAAACAGGTTCCCACGATAAATACTAAAGAATCCGCAATGCTTTCAATTCTTGCTAAAGCCATAATACAAAAAACCATCTGCCCGGAAATAGAAAGCAAAAAAAACGCTGTTTCTTAATGAATAAAAATGTTCGCAAAAACAGTTTCTACTTTTTTCATGATTTTTACAAAATTGAAGTTCCCCCAAAATTTTTCAGATGCTTTCTAACTGAAGAGAAGAAGCTGTTT
>DAOQAY010000021.1:13295-28602 GCA_035354435.1 bacterium | reverse complement strand
ACTTCATGACCGCCGCCGCATTCGGAATTATCGGCACAGTGCTTTTTGCAGTGAAAGGCAGAGATGTTGAGAAATCTATAAATTGACAGGTTTCTAATATACAAACTCTCTTACTCTTGTTAATCCATCAGTGAATTTAGCACTCAATTAAATAAAATGAAGATTTATGGTGACCCATTATCAGAAAAGAAATGCTGTATTAAGCAACACTTAGATCATTGGTAATAATTTTCTTGTAGTTCTCGGCATCATGAATATTTTTACTAATTTTTTCTTCAGCAATATCTTTGATAGTCGCTCTACCTTTATTTGCAATACTCTGAAGTTTTTCACGATCATAAAGTAAAAGATCAATATAATAAATACCTATAAAAATAATAATGAAAGGTCTCTTAAATAATTTAAAAATAAAAATGTATTTTGAAAGATGACCTATAACAAACTTTTCATATTCTACAAGAATTTCAGATAAGTACTTGTTTTTGTGGATCTTCTGTCTTATTTTTATAATCGCATCATAATTGTTATCAGATTCTATCCTGAATTTAAAGAATAAATATGCCTTAAAAAAATCTTTGTTGTGTGATTTAATAGCATAAAGAATTGATTTTATTAGAAACCTAAATTCTTCTGATTCCTCATCAACCTTTTTATTCATTACACAATGACAGAGTCTGTCTCGCATTTCAAAAAGAGCAAATTTCTTTTTATCTCTTAAAGGAACTAAAATAAAACTGTAAATTATTGTTGAAATTAGAAGAAAGAAAAAAACAAAAACAACAAAATTGTAATGTATCATTTTATTTCTCCTCTGAAGAATAATGCTTTGACATAATCTTTTCTAATTTTTTTGTACCAATTCCTGTTCTTAAACAGGAATTTTCTATAGAAAGTCTTTTAATTTCAGCTTTGTAAATAATTTTTTGAAAAACATTGCCCATTATTGATGCTGTCAGAGTAATACTTAAAAGGTACAATATTAAATTATGGGAACCGAGCAATTGTTTAGAATATTCTAAGAATAGTGGCAATTTGTCTTCAGGAAATCTAATGATAATAATTAGGAAATAAAAACAAATAATAAAAAGAAACCCCGCAAACAATCTTCCGGTTGTAAAAAAATTATAGAGCAGATCAAAAAGATATATGACTACATCATATCCATTAGTTTGTTTGGAGTTTTTATTAGAATCATTTTTTGTTGTTTCTTGAGAGTTTGTTTCAATTTCCATTCAGCAATTCCAATTTTTAGAAATTTGAAGAATCTGTTCAATCAGTAATCAAGTAGAAGAAAAAATCAAGTTTAAAATTCTTTTATAAATAAGAATTAAGGTCAAAATGGTAATGGAATCCCAAAATTTCGCTTTATTTATAGTAATGGAATCCCATTTTGAAAGTGCGAGGTGAATTTTTTTGTTAAATGTTCTTAACTTCAGGAGTGGGGCTGGTGGTGACCTTTATGGTTTCTGATCCGTCGGGGACTCTGCCGAGGCTTTTTTCATCAGGAATGTCACCGGTCTTCCATTCGATTTTGTCCATTTTGACTTCATCGGCATCATAAATTCTGACTTCATCTGCGCTTCCGAGTCCGAATGTGAATCCTGCGGCTCCTGTTTCATCCTGATTGATGACAAGGAATTTCTTTGCTGCGAGCTTTGTTCCGCTTTTGATTGTGTAAGGAGTTCTATCTTTTTCGTCCATTATCATCCAGCCGGAAAGATCGATGGTTTTTGTCCCTTTGTTGTAAAGTTCTATCCAGTCGGGTTTGTCGGCAGTTGCAGACTGGGCGAAAATCTCATTGATAACGATATCACTTTCTTCATTCACAGCTTCTTTGTCACATCCGGTAACTAAAAACAAGAAAAACAGAAAAACGAGCACATTTTTTTTCATAACGACCTCCATTTATAATTCCACTGTTGTTTCCTGAAGCATTAAGTTAAGTCCCTGAAGTTCTGGCAGTTTTGCTTTCAACGCCCTGACAAGCAGTTCATTCGAGCTTTTGTCTCTGATCTTGATGTGATAGGCATACTCGAATCTGGTTCCCTGACTGACTTCTTTCATCGTTATCAGCGCATATACTTTGCAGTGCTCATTCATTATCTGGGCAAATACCTTTGTATCACTTTCATTATTTGCAAGAGTAAATCTCAGAATTCCGTCATAAAAAGAAGTTCTGGTCGTCTGAGAATAATAAAGGAGAAATGCCGCGCCGATAAACATTGCAATGCCCGCAATACCCACAAGATATGCACCGACTCCGCATGCTATACCGCTGGCAAGTGTCGCAAATATGAAAATGATATCTCTTGAATCCTTGAGGTTAGTTCTAAAACGGATTATTGCAAGTGCTCCGATCATGCCCAGCCCTCTGGCGAGACTGTCGCCGATCGCATTCATTACGATCGCTGAAACGATTGAACTGAGCATCATCGCCTGAACAAAGTTCCTCGAATAGCTTAAACCTCTGAAAGTTTTAATATAAGTAAGCCCGATACTCGTGGAAAGGACAAATGCAAGCACAACGGTAAAGATTATACCGATGATCGAATTTCCCTGAGTTGAATTCTGCAAAGTCAGTAGATCTAACATATTAACCCCCTAACGGTCTGATGAATCTGTGCTTTTTAAATATGATCTGCAGTCTCCAAGTATTTTCAACGCTCCGTTCGTATATTTGGAAAAACTGCTCCTTTTCAAATGAAATGTGCTGACAAGATCCATTATCCATGCTGGAACATTCGAAGTATAGCATTTCAGTTCAAGAATAGTGTTGCATCCGGGCTGAAATATCGTTTCGTAATCATAAGACACCATTTTTGACAGATCGGGTCTCAAAATGAATAAATCAGCTTCCATGCACCTTAGATCGATATCAAAAGTGACTCTCGCATAATCGTCTGTATCGCTTATCCATGCTTTTCTTGAATACTGGGTGAAAACTTTCGGTTCAATGTTGTAAGTCACTGCAAGTCGCTGAAAAAGATTCATATTTTCCGCATCACGCCCTTTAAATCCGTATTTTTCAACGGCATTGGTGCAATTGAATATCTCTTCTGCATTTTCATATTTACATTTTGTCCGGAATTTTCTGATTATATCGCCAGTTTTATATTTGATTTCAAAAAAATAAGGCGGAACCGGATTCATTCCGTAAGTTCTTATCCTCATATTAAATCTTTTCTCGGCACCTTCGAGACGGTTGTTGAGAAATGTGTAGAACGGTGAATCAAGATAAAGGTTATTGATGATATAAAATCCATTCTCTTCCCTTGCTGAGTATTCATCAAGATAGCAGTAAGGTCTGACAAAGTCTGAGATTGGTTCAATAAGTTCAAACGGAATATGATATTTCAGTTCATACCGTTCAAGAATATTGGGTATTTCGATCTGTGCGGTTTTTGTCATTTATTTTACCGCATTTTTGATCAGATAGTTTTCATCAGGGTTTTGTGACAGAATTCCAAGTAAATTCAATAATGTAATGTATCTGATATAAATATTGGAAGCGATTGTCACCTGTTTCAGTTCATCTTTTATGACACTTTCTTTAAGTTTAAGAATTGTCAGCGGATTCGTCCCTTCGATCGAAATGTATTTTTTCAGAGATGTTGCCGCTTCATCATTCTGCTTGCGGTCGATCAGAAATTTATACTGTTTCGAAAGTCTTTTGATCGAGCTTATGTTGCTTCTGATCTTTTCTTCAATATCTTTCTGTTCTTTTTCACATTGAAGCTTTTCTTTCATGTATCCGACTTTTTTCTTGGAGATCTCGATCTCTTTGTTTTTTATTCCGGGAAGATTGATCCCCAGACCGATTGAAAAAGAATTTCTGGGAACATCATAATTCTGAGTGTCATAATCGAGTGAAAAATAACTCAGAAAATCATAAGTCTTTGCTTTTTCGAGTGAAAGTTCATTTTCAGCAAGAGCGACCCGCTGCTTTCTGTACTCAAAATTTATATTTGATGCAATTTGCGCCGGATCAATTTTATCAATGGATTCCTCTATTTTATCAATGGAAATAAGCTCATTTGCGTTGAACGAAATGGTTTTATCTGCGCCGGTCTGATCTCTGATGATATACTCAATTGATGAAACAGTATTCTCGAGTTTGATCTTTTCAAGGTCAATGTCTGTTATTGCATCTTCAGCATCAACTATTTCAGTGAGATTGGCATCAGCTGAAAGAGTGTTTATTTTTCTTAAAACAGCAACTCTGTCTTCAAGGATCGAACGCATTGAATCAAGAAGTTCCATAGTTTTTTTCATTTCAAGATAGCTCAAAATCGTGGAGTATCTTTCAAGAAGAATATCAATAAAATCAATCTGATACTCAAGATTATAAAGATTTTTTGTTCCGTTTATTACGGTGTTTGATGATTTTGTCTCTCCTATTCCTTTGAAATAAAAACGGAAAGCATATTTCTGTCTCAGAATATCAAAATTTTCAGTTTCAGTCCGTAATTCAACGCTTTTTAAAAGAGGGGTGTTTTTTGAAGAAGCGCCGACAGAATTAACTATTTCTTTTTTGCCCTGAAGCCGGTAATCATCTTTTGCATTTTTGATGTATTCAGAAATAGTAAGGTCTTCTGCTGATAAAATAAGACTTGAAAGTAATAGCAGACTGATAATCATCACCTTTTTCATTATCTTTTTATCTCCATAAATCTTGAATTGTTATGACCGCCTTCATCAAAAAAGATATAAAAATTTCCGTCAAAAGCTATCCCTTCCGGTTTGAGAGTTTCAAATCGTTTTAGAAGAACAGCTTTGTTATCTGCAAGTTTGTAAAACCCGCCGCATCTGCCGTTATTGCATGAAGTTGTAAAATAGAACTGGTCATCTGAATTATAAATATCTGATATCCTTTCATTTTCCGGCATAGAGGCGACACTTGAAAAAGAAACTTGTGAGCTTTTAATATTCTTTGTTTTAAAAATATTCATAAAATCAGCAATCTTTAAAATGACCGGTTTTTTATTGAGCAAAGGGTTTTTAAAAGCTATGAATAGAGCATTTTTGACAACGCTCATTCCTTCAATATCCATCGTCTTTTCTGAAATAGCCATGGAAAGAAAGCGGTTCAGTTCGCCTTTTCCCGATCTTGCAAGATCAGACAGCAAGGCGTAAAGGTCAACTGAGTTTGTCATGACTGCTTTTTTGTTTTCAAGTTTCACTGATGCAAGAATTTTCCGGTGATCTTTCAGTTCTCCTTTTTGTGAATAACTCAATGATGACGAGATAAGAATGTTAGCATTATCTATCATGGCAATTGATTCAACATCATCAATTTTTTCAAGACCTTCGATCTTTATTTTTTCTTTTACTGCTCCGGTTTTATCCATTAAAAAAAGAAATGGCGTTTTCTTTTCAGTTTCATCTGAAATAACTGCAAAAAGGTTGATATTTTTAATGAAAATCGCTCCTGAAGCTTCTATTTTTACCGATTCATCTGACTTTATTTCTTTAGAATCAAAACTGGAACCGGTCTCTTTTGCGGAAAGTTCCGCCGGTTTCAAGAAAGAAAGAAGTTTTGAGAAAAAGCTGTCTGCACGAGCCGTTTCAAAAATTATAGTGACCTTTTCGCCGAGAATGAATCCGTTCGATTCAGGAATTTTCACAGTTATCTCTCTTCCCCAAAGCTGAAAGTCCGGAAGTTTCAGAAGTCTTACCGGATACGGCACTATCCTGTTCCCAAGACCTGCGACAACTCCCGATATTTTCTTTTTTCCGTCAATTGAAACAACTGTTACCGTATCTCCGGCTTTGATCTGTGAATAAAGAGATTCGTGAATATATCCTTTTACAATTGAAGGTTCTTTCTGGAGAATTGAAAGAATAGGTGTGAACGGGGCTGTTTTTTCACCACCTTTGAAATAAACATTACCGATAATTCCTTCAAAAGGGGCAAAAATTGCAAGATTGGAGCTTTTTTCAGTAAGCATTTCCAGTTCTTCCTTGAGCCTTTCTGACTGGATCTTTACCGGAGCATCTGAATTCGCAAGCATTTCTCTGTACATCTGGACTGATGCCCCGAACTCTTTTTTTCTATCAGCGATTTCTATTTTAAGTGATTCTATCTGGAGCATTATCGGGTTTTTAAGGTCGTCTGAATTCTGTTTCATTTGAAAACTTTTGAGTCCGCTTGAAAGCTCCTTGTTTATTTTTATCTGATTTTCAAGAGATCTGATCTGAGCGTTCAGGTCATTTACGACTGCCTGCTCTGCAGCCTGTGTCTGGATGAGTTTTGACTTTATTTCGGCTTTATCCAGCCCTTTTTCGGACATAAGCTGCAGCAACTGGTTATTAATATCTGAAATTCTAAGTGCAAGTTCAGGATTGGTAAGCTCTGCAAGTTTTTCGCCGGCACTAACTTTCTGTCCTTCAATCACAAGTATTTTTTTAATCTCAACTGAACTCTCTGAATTTATTACTGTTTCAGCTGAGTCGGCAATGCCCTGAAAATGTGTGGTCTCGGAGTGTGAATAAGCGCCTATGACAAAAAGCACGGCTATCAGAATTATCAAAGTTGAGAAAAGTAACGCGGCACCCTGAATTTTGTTGTTCATTGAAGTAAGTCCCTATAACGATTACTAATTCTTAAATGGATATGGTCTCGCCTGTTTAATTGTAAGTTTTCTGTCAGCATTGATAAGCTTGAATTCAACATCCATTCCGAAAGGTTCACTCCGGTAAATTTTATGGAAATGGTTGTGAATGACATATAATGCCTTGACAAGAGTCACTATTTCATCAAATTCCATGACAGCAGTTCCCCCTGTTTCGCTTGAAAAGGAAAGATATGTCATTTCGCCCTGACCTGCCGGAGGTTTGTAGTAAAGAAGTGAGTCAGGTGTCACGCCGGGTTCAGGATTGGCGACAGAGATCGCACCTTTCTGAACATTGACATAATAAGCAGCCTGACCGCCGGGCGGAGGATCAAATGGATTTGCAGTTATTGCCACACCATTTGCCATTTCAATATCATCAGGATAACTTCTGTGGAATAAAAGTGCCATTCCGGTTGAATCGTTATCGACCCTCGCCCAGTCTCTTTCTTCAAATGCCGCCATCGACCACAAACTTGCCCACACGGCTCTGATCGCATTTGCAAGAGTTTTTTCACTGTCTCCCGGTTTATAGCTTTTTGATTCGTAAAGTCCTGCACCATTGAAAGATTCAAGGTCTTCGGCATTTGAACTTGAACGGAACCTGACGGTCTGATCCGGATATTCAATATCGATCTTATCTTTTACCGACTGCTCGAAATCGGGATTTAACGGAGCCGCTTCTATCAGATCACGAAGATTTGCGAGAACGGTCTTTCTATAAATTCCATCATTCTGGAATTTTTCATCTTTAAGCATTGCTGATATTTTTTCGTCAAGTTTATTTTCTTTAATGAAATCAACATAAAACGAGATCGGAATGACAAAAGCCTTTTCGACAGGAATGGTTGCTTTAAGTTTTCGCAATTCTCCGTAATGGGATGCTTTTCCGCCGGCATAAGGTATCGAATCTATTGAGATATCGTCTACATTTAAAATTTCTTTCACAGTCAGATCCATTGCCGGTTTCTGAATATCAGGAGGTCTTGCCCCTTCCCAGAATTTTTCGCCTTCTTCTTTTGTCGAGGCTTTTATTGTGAATCCGTCAGAGCTGACAACCAGTTCCGCCCATTTTCCCTCAAGTGCTCTTATTGACTCATCTTCAAGAGCTTTTGTGTATGCCATGTTAGGAGTTCCGCGATTGATGCTCAGAAGATTGACATGTGAAAGTGGAGTCTGAAATTCAGCGGTTATTATTCCTGCACAGGCCGGAATGTCGTTAGGAACACGGTCGAGAACAACTATATCGGTCCTTGATATATAAGTGCTTTCAAGATCATCGAGATTTATAAAAACTACTTTTCCAATGGTTCTTCCAAGATTCAAACCCTGAAACTCTGCTCCTTCATAAAGCTCTTTCGTATAAACTATCGGAATATTTTTTGGAAGTCTTGACTCCATTTCAAGAGCGTTGGATGTCGGGTGATATCGCAGATCGGCATCCCATTTTATAGCCTTTTTTACGAGTTTATATGTCTCTTCTATCATTTCAGGACTTGCTTTATCAATAGGTGCTATCTCAAAAGCATATATTTCTGAAGAAAGAAAGCGAGTGACAGTTCCCAGATAAAGTCTTCTGGTCTGGCTGTAGTACATTTCTGAATTGAATGCTGAAAGGTCTGGGTAGCCTTCAAGTTTCTCAGTTGCAAAAGAAAAATGTCTCCATTTCAGGGAATCAAAGAAGTGGATTTTGTTTTCTTTGTTTCGCTCTATTGCAAAAAATGTGCTTTTGTTTGCAGGAAGGGCTGAAGATTCAGGAATTCCAGCAAGTGCCGCATGGTCGTCTGGACATCCCAGTTCAGCCATTTCCTCGGGTCTTGTATCTTCAAGCCACAGACATTTGTAATTTTCACTCTTTTTTTCACTACATCCTGAAAAAAGCAGAAGTGTTGTGAAAAAGAAAAGTATTGTCAATAGATTGCGCATCTTGCTTTACTCATGAACCGGATATGCGTTATAGTAAAAACCTGCCCAGAGTTCAATTGTTTTATTGTCAATGATCTCTGATCTTTTTGAGATCTTTACCAGATATGACGGGTGAGGGAACAGTCCTGCACCACCGACAATTGGAGCAAGTGTCGATATTTCCTTGTCAATTGTAATTTTTCCTGCTGAATCTGGAGCAGAGCAGATTATAGTCGCCTCAGGCGGAGCGCCGTGCCAGCCCACATTCAGGATAAGCATGACAGTTTCACCTGCATTGCCGGTGGAAGTCCATGTGATCTCGGTATCTTTATCATCATAAAGATTTACACTTGAGTCACTGCCAAGTGAAATATCTGCAAATTCCGGAGCTTTGACCGACATTGTGAATGCAGGGATAGTGTCTCCTGCTGCAACAGCGGTTATCATGGCTTCCGAATAAAGACCTTCTGCGGAAAATTCAACCGCATAGTATCCAGGAAAATAATCATCAGGGCTGTATTCCATAGATTTTTCAGTAAAAGTATCTGAAACTGTTATCTTTCCGGCTGATTGAGAAACTGAGAATTTCTCACATTTTGAATCGGCATTGCAGAATTCATCTGATCCGCACTGAGGATTGCAAGCGGCATTTATGTCAGCAAGGAATATTGAGCAGTCACCTTTTTTAAGGGCAAGTTTCTGTAAAGAAGGCTGGAAAGGTGAAAAAGCATCAAGTCTCATCGGTTTGTCATAAAAGTTCGCAGAAATCATTGCAGAATTCTTGTCACTTTCGGGATAACTTTGAAGAATTATTCTGCCATGGATAGGTTCTCCGGCATCGCTATTCGGATCATCGGGAATTTCTTCATCTGTAACTTCATCTGTAACTTCATCGGTCGTTTCGTCAACAGTTTCGTCAATGGTTTCATCGACTGTCTCATCTGCAATTTCATCAAGATCGGGATCGTTGCTATTATCCGGATCTCCTGAACTGGTAGTGTTGGAACATGCAAAAGAAAGCAGAAAAACACTAAAAACAGCAATAATTACTTTCATCATGATATCTTCTCCCAAAATTAAAATGCTGTATTTAGTATCTACATCTAAATTTTATTATCAAAAAAATTTACATTCCCTTACCGGGATAAGGTCTTGCCTGTTTTATGTAAAGTGCCGGAACTTCGCCCGGATTTTCATCATCATCAAATTTAAATTCCACATCCATTGCATACCAGTCACTGCTTCCTGAGGCAGGACCGTAAGCTGCCGAAAAATAATTGTGTATCGCATCAAGTGCAGTACCCAGCTGATAGATCTGCTTTTTTGTTAAAACGGTTGTTCCTTCCGTGATCAGGTTTGAATGAGAAATATAGGAAATCGGCTGATTAGGCTGCGAGAAATAATAAAGGAACTGATCGCTGTATACTCCTGCAGGTGGTGCAACAACTTCAATGTCTCCGCCGTACTGGACATTCACATAAAATGCAGGGTCAAGACCTGTGGAATCGAACGGATTATTTGTCACAGCAACACCGTTGGCTTCTTCATCAGGGAAATTATAGTGGACAAGAAGTGCCATTCCCACAGATTTATGATCGACACCGTAATATGACCTTTCTTCAAAAGTCCTGTAAAGCCAGGCACTTGTGAAAGATTCCTTTATTGCGTCAAGCACATCGTCCCAGTCTGCCGGATCACCGGAATGCGATTCGTAACAGCCGGCACATGCAAAACCGTAAAGATCTTCGCTGTTTGTGCTTGTTCTGAATCTGAGCTTGCTTCCGCTGTTGAAATCGGCTTCGATCTTCGCTTTAAGTTTTGTCTGAAATTCTTCACTTACCGGTGCTTCCATCATTTCCTCTCGAAGCACAGTGAGCTTCCGGGCCCTGGTGGCGGAATCTGTGTTGAACGAATCATCTGTGAGAAATCCGTCAATTTCATCAAAAAATCCATTGTCTTCCATAAACTGGTAATAGAAATACATCGGAACTGCAAATGCTTTTTTCACAGGCACACCGTCTATTTTTGTAAGCAGTGAATATTGTGCCGCTTTTCCGCCGTATGCGTTTATGGCTTCTTTTATTTTATCAATCAGCATTTCTCCTTCGGCTGGTTCTTCAGTGACATCTTCAACATTGACAATCTCACTCGGATCAAGGTTGACAGGAGGAAGAACAACAGGTTCAGGAAGATGTTCAGCCCAGAACTTTTCAGCAGTTGCGGTCGTCACTTCTTTAACGCTCCATTTATCGGCAGATACCGTAAGCTGGACGATCTTTCCTTCAAGAGCGCGGAGTTTTTCATTTGTCATCGCTCCTTTGAGACCCATGTTCGGAGTGCCGCGGTTCTGGGAAAGAACATTGACATGTGAGAGCGGTGTCTGGAATTCCTCAGTAATCAGCCCCTGAACGACAGATATGTCATTAGGAGCCTCATCAAGAATCACGATATCCTTGTATGAGACATATTCAACAGACAGATCTGCTGCATTCATAAATTTAAGCTGTCCTACACCGATTCCGACGGTGAGCGGCTGATAATCTGTTCCTGCATATATTTCATCGGTTGTCACAATTTTAATATCATCCGGCAGTTTTGCCGCTTCAACAGTTATGGCATCGGATGTCGGATGAAAATAAAGTGCCGGTCCGAAATATGAATTCTTTTGAACTGCATAATAAAGTTTTGAGATCATTTCGCTTGATGCCGTGTCATAAGGAGAAAATTCGAGTGCCCAGATCTGCGGTCCTTCATAAAAAGAGATCGCTCCAAGTATAAATCTCCTTTCCGGACTGAAATATTCAGTGGTATTGAATGATGCGAGATCCGGCACAACCGGAAGTCCGTTGCCTGAAAGATGGGTAGAAACAAAATCATAATGGATCTGGAATAATTTTGTGTTCTGGAAATAAAGTGCATCATTATCTGCTGTGTCAAAGACTACTTTTGCCGACATTGCACCTGAAACAAGTGAATCCATCGGTTCGGATGAAAGATTCGTGAAATCATTTTTACACCCTATCGTTCTGGAATACTCGGTTTCTTCGGAAGCTACAACACATTTTCCTTCAGTCAGCACGATCTGTTCATCATCGTTTCCGGTATTTTTAGATCCATCACCGCATGATAGAATTAAAAAAACAAGTCCGGATATGAAAAAAAACGACAGATATTTCATTTCATGCTCCTATTTGCAGGTAAGGTCGTCCTGACAAGTCTCATTTTCAGGACAGTCTTCATCTTCGTTACAGGATACAAGCCCGTTAATAAGCACTTCTTTTTCGACTTCGGATGAAACCGTAAGAGTTATGATGCCGTACTCGCTTGAATAATTTCCCGCAGCGGCTCTTGTAATTACAACTGTCGGGAATCCTGCAACACCAAGGTCAACAAGTTCTCCCACAATATCAGCACCGAGTTCAAGTTCACCATCATCAGCTGTATCGCATTCAATTTTACCTTTTGATCCGCCGTGGTGGGAAATATCCATTTTTACATGTATGGATGAAATTTCCTGATCAGACGGCTTATCCCATGTAAGAAACAACGGCACTCCGTCTTCTATCGGGAGAGTTTCATTCAAAAGATTGAGAGGAGCGACACCTTTGGAAGCAATTGTAAATTTCTTGACAGTATCCCCGGCAGCGGAAAAAATTATTTCGTCACCTTCGTCAAAAGCAGGATAGGGATGGGTGTCAGCGGACTGATAGTTGTTTGAAACCGGAGTCATTGTGAACACGGTTTTGTCATCTGATGTTTTTATGCCCTGAACAATAACATTTCCGGCACTCATTGACTTAGGATAATCCTGACAAACATCATCTTCAATACAGACTGCAGAACCGCCGCAAGGTGTTTCACAGAAAGGGACTCTCGGTTTGTAAAGTGTGCAGTCACCTGAAACAGTTCCGGCTTCCCAGACTATTGCCTGAGGTGTGGGAGCGTTATAAATCTTGCCGAAAACAGAAGTATATCCTTCTCTTGCCTGTGTAGTTTCTGTTTCTTCAACAGGTGCATTGAGCTTTACAGCAAACCCGCCGATAACTTTATCCAGATTTACAGAGTCGATATCCGGTGATTCGTTATCTGCAGTAGTCTTCTCATCAGCTGCTTCATTGTCATTTGCCGTATCATTTTTGGAATCACCGCATGAAACGAACATAAAGAATGTCGAACATATCAAAATTATTGAGAAAAATCTTATTTTAAACATGAGACCTCCAGCTTATGGTTCCATTGCAAAACAGTATATTCCGCCGTAACCGCCACCGGCACCTACAGTTCCGTCATTTACGCCTGCTCCGTCATCAATAAGGTGTACTCCGGGAGCGCATCCTTTTTCGTCAAGCGCTGACATCCAGTTAGCCATGTTCTGATCTCCTCCCGGAGGTGCGGCGATAATTACAGGTCCCGGGCCGCCAGTTCTGGGCCACGAGTGCCCGACTCTCGGTTTGCCGACATTCGTTGCTGTGCTTGTCCAGTCCTGACAGGTTGCCGTTGAGCTGTAAAGCTGACCTGATGCATTTGTCCCTGTGAGAAAATCATGATTGTCCACTTCGGACTGGGTAGGATCAGGCTGATGATTCGGGACTCCATATTCATTCGGAAAGTCATCACGGATCGTCAGATCTCCGTTCTGGGGACGGTCAAACATAAGCGATGCTTTGTCCGGAGCAAATAGTCTACCGAGTCTGTCATACCACGGACCTTCTCCTATTCTGTCAATCGCATTTACCTGATTGCCGTTTTCGTCAGTGGTAGCACTTAAAAAAGCGTGCCACTCTTTTGCGGAAGACCCCGGCATACTTCTTTCTGCTATTTCAGCACATATTTTATCGGCACCGCGAAGCCCTGCACCCGCACCGGTCTCGCCATATCTCAGATCGCCGCCGAAACCAAGTGAATTGTTTGATAATTCCTGCATTGCAACAAGACTTGTAACAAAAAAACTGAATTTGTCTAAGCCGGTATTTCCTGTATTTCCCGTGTCCCCTGTATCGCCTGTATTCCCTGTATCTCCGCCGTCACAGTCATCCAGAATCCATCCGTCACAAGTTGAATTGCAGATAGCAATTCCACCGGTATATTCTGAAGACAGCGTAGTGCATTCTGTCGCACCTTTATCGCAAGTCTCTCCGTCATCAACGACCGCATCACCGCATGAGCTGCCCGTATTTCCCGTGTCACCTGTATCTCCAGTATTTCCAGTATCTCCCGTGTTTCCCGTATTACCAGTATTGCCAGTATCACCAGAATCATCATCGGTCACAATTTGATTGTCATCACCAGCCGTTTTTGATTTGTTGCTGTCACAACCGGTAAAAAAAACAAAAACAAAGAAAGCAAAAAGAAAAAAGAGCCTTGTTTTTGACATAGTCATTTTAAATATCCCCCGATTTGTTAAAAAACCAACTCTCATGCATACCATATAATTGTGTGAAAATTGTGTGAGAATTGTGTAAAAAAACATAGTAAAATTAAGATTTAATTAGAATCATGTCTAGGAATTAAAGCGATAACCTGTTCCGTAAATTGATTCTATAACTATCCTTCCAGGCACAGTTTTTTCAATTTTTTTCCGCAGATTTTTCATGTGGCTGTCGATTGCTCTGTCATAACCTTCATAATCATACCCCATTGCAAGTTCAAGCAGTTCGGACCTTGTAAAAACGCGTTCAGGATGAGGCATCATGACTTTAAGAATATTGAATTCTGTCGGTGTGATCGAAATTTCTTTTGAAGCGATAATTAAAAAACGACGGGAAGTGTCAAGAATGATATCACCGACCTTTATCTGAACATCGTGAAAAGATTTCTGTGTCCGTCTGAAAAGTGATTTTACTCTTGCAACAACCTCTCTGGGACTGAACGGTTTACATATATAGTCATCCGCACCGGCATCAAGCCCGATAAGTCTGTCAATTTCATCAATTCTTGCTGTCAGAATAATTACAGGAATATCAGAAAACTGTCTGATTTCTTTCAGGATTGTGATTCCGTCTTTTCCGGGAAGCATTATGTCTAAAAGTATAAGATCCGGTTTTTCAGTTTTAACGATATCCGTAACTTTATTTCCGTTGTTTTCAATTTTTGCAACAAAACCTGATGCAAGAAGATAGTCCTTTACAAGTGTTGCTATCTGTAATTCATCTTCGACTATGAGTATTTTTTCATTTCTCATTCCTGTTCTCCATTGAAATTGGCATTTTGACAGTTATCCGGAGTCCGCCGATAGGAGAGGCGGATGCCGTAATAGTTCCTCCCATTGCTTCTATGTGTGCTCTGCAGGTTGACAGTCCAAGTCCGCTTCCATTGTGTTTTCTGCTTCTTGAAGGATCAACTCTGAAAAGTCTGTCAAAAATCCTGTCCATGTATTCTTCTGTAACTCCCGGAGGAGTATCATCAAATGTAGTAACTATTGAAGATTCTTCTATAAAACAGGATATTTCCAGTTTTCCAGGAATGTCAGTATACCGGATAGAATTTTCGATTAAATTATTAAATACTGTTCTCAGAAGATATGGATCGGCAATAATGAAAGATCTCGTCCGGTTTACAAGTTCCATTTCAAGTTGAAGTCCTGCCGACTTCATTTTCTCTTCGAATCTTATTGAAGCATCTATAAGCATGTCAGACACAGATATTTTCTCAAGGTTCAATGTAAGACCTCTGCTTTCGGCCATTGATAACAAGTGAAGATCGTTCACGGTTTTGGCAATATATAAAATTTCGCTATGCAGATGGTCCATTGTCTTCATTTCAAGAGGCCATACGGAATCCTGCACCGCTTC
>DAOQAY010000021.1:4139-13195 GCA_035354435.1 bacterium | reverse complement strand
GCAGATGGTCCATTGTCTTCATTTCAAGAGGCCATACGGAATCCTGCACCGCTTCAACTTCGGCCTGCATTATGGATATCGGAGTTCTCAGCTCGTGGGCAATATCCGCAACCCACTGTTTTCTCATGGATTCATATTTTTCAAGTCTTTCCGCCATCTCATTGAAATCTTTTGCGAGCATTCCTATCTCATCTTTACGGATTACAGGTATTCTGAAGCTGAAATCCTGCTTTGAGAATTTTTTTGTTGCGTTCGCAAGCTGTGATACGGGCAGAAGAAAATATTTCGAAAGGAGCCTTGCCGCAAAGAACGACAATATTACAGCGCATAATGCAAATATGAGAAGTGCTGTGACAAGGTCCCGTATCATATCAGGAGGTGAAGGCGGTTTTCTGAACTTGCTGTCTTTGGGTGGTCTGTCGAACCGGTCTTTATCATTGTGATCGGGGCGGAATTCATCATGGTCTATTCCATGATCTTTATCAAATTCATGTTGCGGCGGAGGAAACCTGTGTCTGTCATCAGGCGGCGCTTTGGTGTAAATTATGACGGCGGTTATGGTTATGATGAAGAGAGTCATTGCCAGCGAATAACCGAGAAATATAAGGAAAAACCTTTTAGTAAGACCTGAACCTTTAAAAATTTCTGACTTCATGCAACCTCCGTACAGGGTCGATTATACAGCAAATTATGGAAAAATGATGAATATTTGACTTTTCAGGTCAAATAAAAATAATCGACCCGTTTTCAACCTGTTTTATGGAGATATGAATGAAGTTTCTGGTATTTGCATCGGTGCTGTTTCTTACTGTTTCTGTTTATGGAGACTGGGTTGCGGGTCCATGGAAGGAATGTTCTGCCGTATGTGACGGTGTTCAGGTGAGAAAAGTATATTGCAAAAACCCTGTTACCGGCGATGTTGCCCCCGATTCTCTCTGTGATGCGAAACCCAAACCTGCGACTAGTCAGCCGTGCAGTCCTCCTTGCACTTATGAATGGGTGGCGGGAGAGTGGGGCGAATGCTCTGAAATGTGCGGTCCCGGTTTCCAGTCAAGAAGCGTAACTTGCACAAAAGTTGAAACTTCGGAAGTTGTAAGTGAATCGTACTGTGATTCTCCTTCGATGCCGGCTTTGACTCAGCCTTGTGATCTCGGTGTTTGCACTGATGAGGACATTATTGATGAAGATATTGTTGACGAAGACATTATTGATGAAGATGCGGCTGACGAAAATGTTGCGGATGAGGATCCCGTTGATGAAGACCTGTTTGAAGGTGAAGCCGATGAAGATATCATAGACATTGATGAAATATTTATTGATGAAGATACAACAGATGACGGGACTGTCATTGACGAAATCGCTGTAAATGATGATCAGAATGGTGACGAAGATCAGACAGCTGATGAATCCCAGACAGCTGATAACAGCAATTCCGATGATGATTCAGCCAATGAAGATGAAAACATGTCTGAAAATGATCCTGAAGATTCAAATGACAGCGGCTGCGGCTGTGATGTAATAGGTCTTTAATAGCGGTCTTTAATATCCTTGCAAATCTGAAGTTTTTTAATTAACATTGACCGTTTAAAAGAACTTTATCCGGAGATTTATTAATGAAGAAACTATTTATCACCATGACGATCTTCCTTTTCATTTCATGCAGTCTTGAAAAATTTGAAAACCCTGCTGCAGATGAAGAACAGTCCGGATCAGATGAGGAAATATCTGAAAACGACATTGCGGATGGTGATGACGCCAATGATGATGTCGTTTTTGATGAAGATGTTATAAATGATGAAGATGATGACAGAATAGAAATTATTAGATGTGATTCAAACGATGACTGTCCTGAGTCTGACAGATGTTATTTCAACAGGTGCTATTCTTCAAAGCTGTTTATGTCTATCTGGACAATTTATAATAGCGACAACAAAATTAAACTTCCGCTGGTTAAAAACGGCAATTACGATTTTATGGTGGACTGGGGTGACGGAACAATTGAAAAAACAACAAATTCGAACTATTTTAAAATCCATCAATATGAATATAAATCCGGACAGCAGTATCTTGTTATAATTGATGGAATTGTTGAAGGGTGGCAGTTTTGTGATTACAATGAGTATGATGAAGAATGCGATGAAAGTGATTCTGAAAAAATATTTGAGATCATTCAATGGGGATCTCTGGCATTCGGTGATACAGAAAATCAGTTCAGAGGATGCTCTAATCTTGAAATAACAGCAACAGATTCTCCTGATCTAAGTAAAACTAAAAGCCTTAAAGGTGCTTTTGCCGAATGCGAAAAGATCTTTCCGACAGGATCAATGTTCAGTGACTGGGATGTTTCAAACATAACAAACCTTAGCAGGATGTTTCAAGGAATAGAATGGTTTAACCAGGATCTTTCGAGCTGGGATGTATCAAATGTTACAGATATGAGTTATTTGTTCTCCAGAACTGCGTTTAATAAAGATATTTCAAATTGGAATGTTTCGAATGTTACCAATATGGAAGGACTTTTCGGGGGATCGGATTTCAATCGGGATATATCAGAATGGGATGTTTCTAAAGTAACAAATATGAGTAAAATGTTTGGCAGTACACCTTTCAATCAGGACATATCAAACTGGGATGTATCAAATGTTACAGATATGAGTTACATGTTTGAATCTGCAGTTGCGTTTAATAGCGATCTTTCCGGCTGGGATGTTTCAAATGTAACAGATATGAATTCCATGTTTAAAGGTGCATCATATTTTAACCGTAACATTTCTGAATGGGACACCTCAAAAGTTGAGAATATGAACTTTGTTTTTAATGGTGCCGGATCATTTAATAAGGACATTTCAAGTTGGAATGTTTCAAATGTTAAAAGTATGAGCGGAATGTTTTTTGGAGCAGAATCTTTTAATCAGAACATGAAGGACTGGAATACTTCGAATGTCACGGATATGAGTATGATGTTTTATTTTGCTGATTCATTTAACGGCGATATATCAGGATGGGATGTTTCAAAAGTTACAAACATGAGCATCATGTTTTGCGATGCCAAAATGTTTAATCAGGACTTGTCTAACTGGAATGTTGCCAATGTTATTGATATGAGCGACATGTTCTTTTTAGCAGGATCTTTTGATCAGGATATTTCAAACTGGGATGTCTCAAATGTCACAACCATGAACAGCATGTTTCAAAAAGCTGTTTTATTTAATCAGGATATTTCATCTTGGGATGTTTCAAGCGTATCTGATATGGGATATATGTTTTACGGTGCGGATTTGTTTAACCAGGATATCTCAAACTGGAATGTATCACATGTAACGGTGATGAGCGCTATGTTTGCATTAACAAAAGCATTTAATCAAGATATTTCCAACTGGAATGTGTCAAATGTTAATCGCATGGACGGCATGTTCACATTTGCGGAATCTTTCAATCAGGATATTTCAAAATGGGATGTTTCTGATGTTACAGATATGACTGGAATGTTCAGGAATGCAACATCTTTTAATCAGGATATTTCAAGATGGGATGTGTCGGATGTAGCTGCAATGAATAATATGTTCTATGGTGTCACCCTCTCCACAGTAAATTACGATGCGATCCTTAACGGCTGGAGCGCGTTGACTCTTCAAGATGATGTCAGTTTCCACGGCGGAAATTCAAAATACAGTTCTGCTGCTGAAGCGGCGAGAGCTAAGATAATAAATGATTTCAACTGGACAATAACTGACGGCGGCAAAGAATAATGAAATATGTACTATTAATGGCACTTTTTGTGTTTGTTTCATGTGATCCACCTCAAAAACATAGTGCAGATTTTATTGATGAAGACGGGTTTCTTTGTGATTATGATATTATGAATGAAAATGAATCTGAAATTATAAACGATATCGAAAATGAAAGTGATTCAGATGATAGTGATAGCGATATGACAGTTGTTTGTGACTCTGAAAACAAATGTCCTGAAGGGGAAAATTGTCTGAACGGGTTGTGTTATTCTCAAAATTCTTTTGTTTCAGAGTGGAATACCGGCGAGTCGGAATTTTCTGTTTTAAATGAAATAAAATTACCGCTGGTTGAAAACGGAGAATATGATTTTACCGTTTTCTGGGGAGATGGAACAAGTGACAGAATAACAGAATGGGATGATCCGGCTTCCACTCATAAATACAATGGAACAGGTGTTTATGTTATTGAGATATCCGGAAAAATTACCGGTTGGAAGTTCTGTGATTTCAATAAGACTGAAGAAGTTTGTGCTTCAAGCAGTTCAGAAAAAATAACTCAAATATTTCAGTGGGGCACACTTGCGTTCGGAGATACCGAATATCAGTTTGGAAATTGTTTGAATCTTGACATCAAAGCTGTTGACAAACCTGATCTTAGTAAAACAAAAAGCCTGAAAGGAGCTTTTTTCGAATGTGAAATGTTTTTCGGGGACGAGGCTTTTTTTAATAACTGGGATGTGTCCGGAATAACCGATATGAATGCCATGTTTAAAGGAGCCTTGCGTTTTAGAGGAGATATATCAGAATGGAATGTATCAAATGTGACTGACATGAGCAGTATGTTTGAAGGTGACTATGGGTTTGATCAGGATTTATCGAAGTGGAATGTTTCAAATGTGAAAAACATGGCATTGATGTTTCACAGTACTGAATTTAATCAGGATATATCGCAGTGGAATGTCGCAAAAGTCATAGACATGAGCGGAATGTTTTCTTATACTCCGTTTGATCAGGATATATCCAGCTGGAATGTTTCTAATGTTGAAAACATGAGCAGTATGTTTGCCGGATCATCGTTTAATTGGGATCTGTTAAGCTGGGATGTGTCAAAAGTGAAAAATATGTCAGGAATGTTTAAAGGATCTTCTTTTAATTATGATATTTCAACTTGGAATGTTGAAAATGTCACGGATATGAGCGAAATGTTTTCATATGCAGAATTTTTTAATGAAGATCTTGCCAATTGGAATGTTTCAAATGTAGCTAATATGCAAGGAATGTTTAATAATGCAAAATCATTTAATCAGGATATATCAAAATGGAATGTTTCCAGTGTTATCGACATGAGTTCCATGTTTAAAGGAGCCGAAATTTTTAATAGTGATATTTCAGACTGGGATGTATCAAAGGTTACAAATATGAGTGGGATATTCTACGAAACGGTTCTGTTTAATCAGGATCTTTCTAAATGGGATGTGTCAAATGTTACAGATATGAGGGCCGCGTTTGCTTCTGCTAAATCATTTAACGCCGATTTATCAAACTGGAATGTTTCTAATGTTTTGAATATGGAATCTATGTTTTTCGGTGCAGCATCATTTAATCAGAATATATCAAGCTGGAATGTTTCAAATGTTACAGACATGGGTTCGATGTTTACAAGTGCGGTTCTGTTTAATCAAAACATATCAGGATGGAATGTTTCTAATGTAACTAACATAGTCAGTATGTTTGAAGGTGCTGATTCGTTTAATCAGAGTCTGTCTAGCTGGGATGTTAGCAATATAAAAGATATGAATTCAGTATTCCGGGATGCAATTTCATTTAATGGAGATCTTTCGGGCTGGGATGTTTCAAATGTAACAAATATGTTTGCTGTGTTTCAAGGAGCATCATCTTTTAATCGTGATATTTCCGGATGGAATGTTTCCAATGTTAAAGAAATGAGCTATATGTTTACGAGTGCTGATTCATTCAATCAGGATATCTCAGGCTGGGATGTGTCAAAAGTGTCTCAGATGTTCTTTATGTTTTTTCATGCGAATTCATTTAATCAGGATTTGTCCTCATGGGATGTTTCTAATGTTAGTTATTTTTGCAGCATGTTTTCCAATGCCGTAGGTTTTGATCAGAATCTTTCAAAATGGGATGTTTCTAACGCTAAAAACATGCAGGGTATGTTCTCAGATGTAACTTTGTCTACAGAAAACTATGATGCAATTCTTAATAATTGGAGCGAACTTGTTTTACAGAACGATGTCGAATTCGATGGCGGAAATTCAAAATACAGTTCTGCTGCTGAAGCGGCGAGAGCTAAGATAATAAATGATTTCAACTGGACAATAACTGATGGCGGGTTGGAATAAAGTTTTTGCCGGTCATTTCACTCTCTCTGCCACTTCCGGGATATATCTCCAGTACTGTTTCGGCATGAAAGATCGTTGCAGTTTCGGGTTTTTACGATAGTCGATCGCTATTGTGGCAAAATATTTTTTCCAGAGCGCTTCAAAGGAATCTTCGGCTCCAGTTTTTTCATAAAGTGCAGTAAGTTCGTGTACTTCCATTTCATCAAAAAATGCCTGCCGGATCTGTTTCCCGTTATAGAAAATCCCAGTGGATCTTTCTGTGTCGTGAAGTATCCACTGAGAATTTGAAAGCCTGTCTTTGAAATGTTCCCCAAGTAAGGGCAGTACAAACGATTTGCTGAAATATGGTCCGTACAGAATATTTCCCATCTGTCTGAAGCGCAGAAGTCCTTTGAGCTTGTGCGCTTCTCCGGCAGTTCTTCTAGCAGCTTTAATAATTGTATTTACTGAAGGTTCTGCAAGATGGGACAGTGCAGCGTGCCCGTTTGTACGGACATAATATAAAAATGAAGGAGTCTGTTCAATTGCATCGGCATAACCTGATGAAAAGGCATATACAAGTGTGTTTTTCACTTCCCTGAAAATAGGATCGTTGATCACAGGTTGAGCAGGATTTGTATCGGGAACAAGCAGAACCGGGATTTCAAAAAATCCGGGAATGTGATCTTTTTCTGGTTGAAGTCTGTCGCCGTCCTGAGACAGATTCCAAAGCACAGGAAGAATAGATTGATAAGTTTCCAGCGTTCCGTCAAAAAGGTAAAGAGTGCTCATAAAGGTTCCGTTGAAAAAAGTTTAAGCTGAAATGGTCCCGGTTCATGAGATTCAACGAGAGATCTGTAAATCGTCTGAAGTTTTTCAGAAACCGCAGGCATTCTTACTCCTTTGCAAGTGATGAAATATCTTGCTCTTTTCAGAACAACTCCCAGAGATTTCAAATTGTCGAAATTCAGATAATGACTCCGTCTTGCAATTACTATTCTTTTGGCTGATCTTGGACCAATGCCTGGAACCCGGAGAAGCATCTCGTAATCTGCGTTATTCACTTCGACCGGGAACATGCTGAAATGGTTTAATGCCCAGTTTGCTTTGGGATCAAGAGCAGTATCAAGCATCGGATGTTCAGGACTTAGTATTTCATCAGCGTGAAACTGATACTGACGCATAAGAAAGTCTGCCTGATAAAGTCTGTGCTCACGAAGAAGCGGCGGTTCTCGAAGCACCGGAAGGCGGGAATCATTGTTGACTGGAATGAAAGCGCTGTAATAGACTCTTCGCAAATTAAATTTGTTATACATCGCTTCAGAAAGCTTAACGATTGTAAGGTCTGTTTCAGGTGTTGCACCCACTATCATCTGGGTTGACTGTCCGGCAGGGGCGAATTTGGGAGCAAAACGGCTGATTTTGCGCTCTTCAATGCTGTTGGTCACACCTTCAGTGATAAGTTTCATCGGCTGAAAGATGTCAGTGTGTTTTTTATCGGTGAGGCGGTGAAGACTCTCTTTTGTCGGAAGTTCGATGTTCACGGAAATACGGTCGGCAAGCGCCCCGGCCTTGTCAATAAGTTCTTTTGATGCTCCAGGGATCGCTTTGACATGGATGTATCCGCCGAATCTGTATTCGTGACGGAGTATCCGCAGTGCATCGCTTAGAAGTTCCATCGTATAGTCCGGATTTTTGATGATCCCGCTTGAAAGGAACAAACCTTCAATATAATTCCTTCTGTAAAATTCTATGGTTATGTCGGCGATTTCCCGTGGCGTGAATATCACTCTCTGAATATCATTGCTCCGGCGGTTTATGCAGTAAGCACAGTCATAAATGCACGAATTTGTGAAAAGGACTTTGAACAGACTAATACATCTGCCGTCATCCGCCCAGCTGTGGCATATCCCGCAAGCCTTGCCGTTACCGATGCCGCCCTTTGGAGTTTTGCGGAAACTGCCTGACGAAGCGCAGCTCGCATCATATTTTGCCGAATCACTTAATATCTCAAGCTTTTTCATTACATCCACAGGTATCCCCTCCTGAATCTGTCAGGCAATGATACCTAACATAAAACAGGATGTCAATTAATTTGTGATAGGTTTTTAAAAGCTGAATTCCGCTCCGAGAGAGCCTTCGAACATCATTTCTGGTTCAACCTGTGGCTTGATATTTAATGTTATTCTGAGTGCAAAAATGTCATTAAATCTGGCGTGAGTTCTTAAAAATAAAGAAAAATCAGCATATTCGTGGAAAGACCGGGTTGTAAGATTGCCGGGATTCCAAACTCCGCCGCCGCCAAACTCCACAGGTCCGATCATCCCGTTAAGTGCGACCTGAATACTTCCGAAAGGGTATTCCGGATGATACACCCCTGTTGATATCCATATAAAATCCATTTTACCGGCTTCCAGAAGAATTGTCGGAAGCGGCAACATATCAGTTTCGTCAGATTGTGTTCCAAAACTCTCTTTTCTGACAATAAGCATGAAATCGGTTCTAACCCTGAAGTATTTCGTCATATAAGTAACGCCCAGTGCTCCCATTCCGCTATCACTGAGTTTTTCGACATCTTCAGGTTTATCGTTCTCATTTTCCGGTTCAAACTTGTGAGATATTCTGGTTGACCTTGAATATATTGCTGTAGTATGTATTTTCACACTTTCATTTAACTTTCTATCATATTTTAGTCCGACACTTCCCTGCATATACTTGTCTGTTGTTGAACAGCCCGTAACAGTAAAAGTGTTAAAAGCTCCTGAAAGCGTAACGCTGTTTTTATTTTCCTCTTTAAAAGTCTGCTCAGCTTCAACTGTCCCGGCAAAAAGAAGTGCAAAAATTATGAATTTTGTTATTGCGGATCTGTTCAAATGTAGCTCCTTAAATCATCACGGTTCCACAACCGGAACAGGAGTCAGTTCCCACGCCTCACCGTTTCCGAGCTGACCGTCACTGTTGCTGCCCCAGCAGTAAAGTT
>DAOQAY010000021.1:0-4039 GCA_035354435.1 bacterium | reverse complement strand
TTCTTATTCCGCAAGTATATGAGATACCGGTTGAAATCATGTTCCAGTCATTATCGGTGCCTATCTGAACAGGGGATTCTTTATCCGAGGTTGAATCGTCGCCGAGCTGTCCATCACGGTTAATTCCCCAGCAATACAATTTGCCGGACCTTATTCCGCAGTAATGCTGATAATAGGCTGAAATTGTTTCCCAGTCATTATAGCCGATGATCTTAACAGGACTTGAATTTATAACGGTTGTATAAATATCAGAAGAAGAAAAATCCACTCCCCAGCAGAACATTTCACCATTATTTATTCCGCAAGTGTTAAACAGTCCTGTTGAAACAGCTGACCATTCAGTATCCGCCCCTATTTGAACGGGAGCTGCTTTATCGACTGCGGTTCCATCACCTATTTGCCCGTAATCATTGTTTCCCCAGCAGAAAAGTTTTCCCTCTTTTATCATACAGGTATTCATCAATGTTGCGGAAAAAGCGGTCTGTCCTGTCAATTCAGAAATCAATTCAGGAGTATTTCTTAAAGATGTTTTCCCAACTCCTGTCTGACCGTAAGAATATTCACCCCAGCAAAATACTTTATTATCTTTTTTCCCGCAAGAATGCATTTGTCCCAGATCAATATCGATCCAGCTTTCACTATCATCAATATTTGTCGGGACATATTTATCTATATTTGTTCCGTCTCCAAAATTTGCATCACTGTTGTTTCCCCAGCAATAGATCTTTCCTTCTCTTATTCCGCAAGTACTCTGGAGATCAATCGAAATTTTTGTCCAGTCGTTATAAGCGCCCATCTTTTCAGGAGAATGAATGTTGTTGTCAGTTCCCATAAGTCCTGTTCCGAGCTGACCGTATTGATTGTTTCCCCAACAGTAAAGTTCGCCATTTCGAATTCCGCAAATATGAAACGAGGTGCTGACAGAAGACCAGTCGCTGGAAAGGCCGATTCTTTTTGGAATGTGAGATGAAGCATAATCGTCGCTTCCAAGTTGACCTGACCAATTTTCACCCCAGCAGAAAAGTTCACCATTTCTAATTCCGCAAGTATTGTTAAACCCTGTTTCAACAATAAGCCAGTCTTCAAATTTGCCGGCTTGAACTGGAATGCTGGAATCATCAGTGGTCCCATTGCCAAGAATGCCGTATGGATTCTGCCCCCAGCAGAAAAGTTTTCCGCCTCTGATTCCACATGTGTGATAAAAACTTGAACTCACACTTGTCCAGTCACTATCGGTTCCTATCTTAACTGGAATGTTTTTGTCTGTTGTGGTTCCGTCTCCAAGCTGACCATATTCATTATAACCCCAACAGTAGAGTTCCCCATTTCTTATTCCGCAAGTTGACAAAGTACCTGTTGAAATGAAAACCCAGTTGCTGTAATTTCCGATTTGCACGGGAGAATATTTGTTAATATTTGTTCCATCCCCAAGCTGTCCGGAATCATTGTTACCCCAGCAGAAAAGTTTACCTTCTGAAATTTTACAAGTGTGACCGCCTCCCGCATCAAGGGTCTGTGGCGGTTGTTTGCAAGTCAGCAAGTTATATCCGGAGCAGTCGGCTTTGCATTCGGCAGTTCCGCCGGAGAACATAATTGAATCAATTTCAACACACGATTTTATGTCGCCAATCTTGCATTTTTCATCAGCAGTATCACATAAATACGGATCTTCTTCATCTATATCAATATCTGCATCGTCTATTTCAGGATCATCCTCGTTTTCCAGCCCTTCATTATCATCAAATTCAGCAATTTCATCCGGTTCAGCATCAACTTCATCAGTCTCTGCCGATTCATCTGGCTCAACTGATTCGTCAGGTTCAATAATATCATCATTTTCTATGTTTTTATCAGGTTCAGCTGTGTCGCTGTCAATCGCTGTGTCAGCATTCTCGTCTGAAATTGATTCAATGTCCGAATCTGTGATCTCATTTTTTTTGTCAGATCCGCATGCAATAAAAAAAGATGCGAATAAAAATGTTAGAACAATAATGAGTTTTTTCTTCATCATTTTACTTTTTCCGTAATTTTAGAAATAATAACTCTATTCATATTATCGTAATATTCATCGTCAGTAACCAGAACATGTTCATAGTGTGTCACATATATCTCACCGTTCAATCCGACAGCAACTTTCTGCCACTGTTCATTGTATTCGCTTCCCCACTGAGTAGCCCACAATTCATTTCCTAAACCATCCATTTTAATCAGAAAAGAGTCTCCTGCCCCCTTGTTTGAAAAGCCTTCAAATGCTCCGGTTGTATATCCTGATAGATATAAATTTGAATTTTTGTCATGATCTAATCCCATTCCTACACCTGATCCAAAATTCTTTTCAGAGACATTTGTTCCAGCTGAATTAAATTCATATAGAATTATGGAACCATTTTTTACACCAGTTGAAAATATTTTGTCCTGACCGTCAACCGTTGTAGCCCAGAGATAACCATCACCAGTTACTCTCTCCCATTGATAAGCACCGTTTGAATTGTATTTAACTGTGAATTGAGTATGCACACTATTATTGATTGCCTTGAAACCTGCTCCGTAAATATTGTTTTCACTATCCAGAGCGATAGACCTGATGACCTCATAATTTTCATTACCAAAATTTTTCAACCAGACCTGCTCGCCGTTTTTATCATATTTTGCAAAAAAAGCATCCGGTTCTTCTTCATTTTCCACATTCGTCTTCCCTCCGATGTAGATGTTCTCGTTTTTATCAATGGAAATTGCATAAATGGAAAGATCTGTGGTTTTATTCCATATTTCATTTCCTTCACCATCAAACTTTGAAAAAAAGTTATAATCCATCATATTTCCTGAAACATAAATATAATCATTGACAACTTTAACGGCATCAGCACCCTGCCAACTGTCTTCATTCCAGACAATACGCCACTTTTCTTTCATATCACTACCGATCTTTGCCAGATAAGCTTCATTGTGTTTTTCACCGACAATATAAATATTTCCTTCTCCGTCAATTGAAATATCATTACAAGTCGTGCCTTCGAAGCGTGTCGTTTCAACTGAAATTTCGTAAGTTATTTCATTTTGACCATCACTATCGACAAAATCATTGAATTCGTCACCATCTGGATAACCGTCATCATCATTAATATTTCCACTGTCAGGGTTTTCATTGTCATTTTCAGACCCGGTTTCACTGTTTCCACACGACAGAAAACTCAATAAAATGGATAATAAAAAAGTGAAAATCAACTTGTTTTTCATAACTTTTCTCCTTAAATCATCACGGTTCCACAACCTGAACGGGATTCAGTTCCCACGCTTCACCGTTTCCCAGCTGACCGACAGCATTATATCCCCAGCAGAATAACTTTCCTGCTCTTATTCCGCAGGTAAAACTATGTCCGGCAGAAACAGCTGTCCAGTCGGAATATTCGCCTATTCTTAGTGGCTCATATTCAAAACTGACAGCATTTCCAAGCCAACCAAATTCATCTGCTCCCCAGCAGTAAAGTTCTCCTTTTCTGATTCCGCAGGTGTGATATTCTCCAGCTGAAATGTAAGTCCAGTCATTTTCTTCCCCGACCCGACCCGGTGTTGTTTCATCATTATTTGTCCCAACCTGTCCGCACCAGTTTTCACCCCAGCAGTAAAGTTCACCGGAACGAATTGCACATCTGTATTTATATCCTGAGTCAATGTGTGTCCAGTCGTTTTCTTCACCGATCTGTGAGGGTTCTTCAATGAAATCTTCTTCTTCAGGATTCAATTCTCCGTTCATATTCCATCCCCAGCAGAAAAGTTTGCCTGATTCAATTCCGCATACAAAATCATCTCCGGCGGAAACTGATTCCCAGTGATTCTCAGTTCCTATTTGAGTTGGTACCAGTATCCGTTCTCCCCAGCAGAAAAGTTTGCTGTCTTTAATTCCACAAGTTTGATAATTACCGGCAGAAATTATTTCCCAATCAGACTCATTCCCGATAAGTGCCGGAATGTTTTTATCACTTTGGGTGCCATCTCCGAGTTGACCTGCATAGTTATTTCCCCAGCAATAGAGGTCACC
>DAOQAY010000020.1:0-29265 GCA_035354435.1 bacterium | reverse complement strand
GATCACGAAAGCAATGAAAAGAATATTGCAACGCTCATGATACAGGGCGATATGGTTCTTATGGAAACAAAAGGAGCAGATGCCCAGACCGTTATTTATGATCTTGTGAAAAAAGAGGTCAATATTATCAATCACAAAGATAAAACATGGATGAAAATGACAAAAGACCAGATTGATAAATCAAGGGAATATATGAAGAAACAGATGCAGACGGTTATTGACCAGCAGAAAACTGCTCTGGCACAGCTTCCGGCTGAACAGAGAGCGGCTGTTGAAGCTCAGATGCAAGTCATGCTCGGGGACAAGGATAATATCCCTGTGAAATACACCGCAACAGGCAAAAAAGGGAAATGGGGAAAACATGAGTGCACAGTTTATGACGGCATGATCGGCAATATAAAAGTTGAAGAGATCTGCACAATTGCACAGAATAAAATTCCCTGTTCAGCAGGTGAACTTGATAAATTGAAACAGATCTCTGTTGATTACGGCCCGAAAGGCGAAGCCGAATCTGCATGGAATGATGTGAAACTGAACGGCGTTCCTGTAATAATAAAATATTTTCAGAAAGGAGCTGTTGTTACGACAAATACTTTCGCGACTTTCGAAAAAGCTGATATACCGGCAGGAAAATTCACAGTTCCGGCAGATTACAAGCAGACCCCTTCACCTTTTGATGCAATTCAGGTGCCTAAAGAGAACAAATAAAACTGTCAATTGCTTCACTCACACCGCAATTTTTGCAATCTGAAACAGTCCGGAATCTTTTTTTCAGAATATCGGGAGCGTTGCCCACAACAAAAGGGTGTCTAACCGTTTCAAGCATTTCGGTGTCGTTAAAATCATTTCCTATTCCGCCGGTATTTTTCATATCCACACCGAGATATCCGCAAAGACTTGTTATTGCATTTCCTTTTGACACACCTGCCGGATAAATTTCAATCCACAATGACTTTCCATCAAGCGGGGAAGTGCTTCGTATGACTTTCAAACCTTTGAATCTGCTAATTATTTCTTTTAAAAGATCTTCATTGTTGTCAATAATTCCGATAAGTTGGCAACTTGGTCTGCTGATAGGAAAATCGTAATCTCTTACACGGTAGTATCCTTTATAGAATTTATGTCTTCTGACAACATCGGGATGGGGTCTTTTAAAAATAAATGAATCAAATTTGTGGTTTTGCGGAACTTCATTGAGTACCATAAAATCCATTTTATAACTACGGAAAATGTCTGCGGAAAATGAAACTTCTTCGCTCGTAAGGTTATACTTTTCAAGGATATTTTCCTGCGGCCAGTCCATGGTTATACTGCCGGTTGAGCAGATAAGATAATCTATGGGGAATTTCCTGTCGATAATTTTTTTTGCAGAGTAGGGTGAACGACCAGTCGCAATAACTCTCAGAATATTGTTTTTCTTGAGTTTTTCGAAAGAATTGAGGTCTTTTTTTGATATTTCTCCGAATTTGCCGGCAAGAGTTCCGTCAAGATCGCAGAAGAATACCCCTGAATAACTGTCCATTATTTTTCCCAGATGACTATTGCTGTTGCAAACTTCCTTTCGTGGCTGATGGAAAGATGAAATGCTCCTTCGAACGGTACATTATCAAAATAAGGTTTCCCAGTTTCGGTGTGAAGTATGTTGATATCACAAAATTCTATGGTCGTGTTATCAAGAGCCTTGACAAGAGCTTCTTTTGCCGCCCAGAATCCGGCAACATGTTCTTCGGGTTGCATGAAACGGGTCACATATTCCCAGTCTTTTTTGGACAGAAATCTTTTCCACAGCTCTTTTTTATCTTTAAGTCTTTCAACTTCGACAATGTCTGTTCCAATTCCTGCAATCATTTCAGGTCATTAATAAATTTTGCAACATTATTTACTGCTGTTTTTACTTTTTCAGTATCGGGTCCTTCGGCCATTATCCGGAGCACTGGTTCGGTTCCGCTGTATCTTACCAGCATTCTTCCACCATCAAGTTTGAGTTCTTCACTTCTGATAAGCTCTTCAAGTCCGGCAATTTCGTTCAAAGGCTTTTTTTCAGCTACTTTGAGCTTCGACATTATCTGCGGGAAAACCTGAATGTTTTTAGCAAGTTCTGACAGTCTTAATCCTGTAGATGTCATTATTTCAAGAATGGTAAGTGCCGCCACGATTCCGTCGCCTGTAGGATTTATGTCTGAAAATATGATGTGTCCGCTGTTCTCTCCGCCAAGAACGGCGTTTGTCCGCAGCATTTCTTCAAAAACATATCTGTCACCGACAGAAGTTCTGATCATTTTGATCCCTTTGCCGAACAGATATTTTTCAAGACCGGCATTGCTCATGACCGTTGTCACAACAATTCCGTTCTTCAATCTGCCGTTTTTATTAAGATGATCAGCGCAGATCCCTATGATTATGTCTCCGTCGACAACAGTTCCAAACTCATCGACTGCAATAAAACGGTCACCGTCACCATCAAAAGCAATCCCGATATCGCTTTTATCAGCAAGAACTTTTTTTGCAAGTTCGGCAGGGTGTAATGCACCGCAATTACTGTTAATATTGATGCCGTCAGGATTTGTCGAGTAATATTCCGGTGTTTTTTTGAAAAGACCGTCGAATACTTTGCGGGAGATAGAAAATGCCGCTCCGTTTGCACAGTCAATGCTCGCTTTAAGTTCTGAACCGGAAAACGAATTTTTAAAAATAGAAATAAGTTTTGAAACATAATCAGCAGCACCATTTTCAACGATGAAAAATTTTCCTATCGAGTCAGCGGTTGCAGTTTCAGAAAAATCATTGTTGAAATAGATGCTTTCTATTTTCAGCTCTTCATTATCATTGAGCTTTGTTCCCTTTCCGTTAAATATTTTTATTCCGTTGTCGTCGTAAGGATTGTGGCTGGCAGAGATAACAATGCCAAAATCGGCAGTATTTCCGGTAACATAGCTGCTGACAAGCGGTGTAGTTACAACACCCAGAAAAAGAACATCGGTCCCCATGCTCTGAATACCTGCGGAAACACTGTTTGCAAGCATACCTGAAGAAATTCTAGGATCCATTCCTATAACAGCTTTACCTTTTGGACCATTTCTTTTTTTGAAGTAAGCGGCAATGGCTTTTCCGATTTTAACGGCTGATTCAGGATCAAGAGGGTAAATATTCGCCTTTCCTCTTATTCCGTCAGTTCCGAACAGAAGCTTTTTTGTCATTTTGTCCCTTTTTAGCAGTTCTGATAACTATTTCAGAAGGAATTATCTTTTCGACTCTGATCTTTTCGCCAAACGGCATTATTCCAGCATCGAAAAATCTAGTGAACTTCCCCGGTTTTTTTGTTGAAAGATCAAATGTTATAAAAAGATCTTTTTCATTTACAGTTGCAAAATCAAAAACACTTCCCTTTACCTTTACCTGAACAAAATCAAGAGGATCTGAAGTTATTATCTGATCTTCGGCAACAACAACATTTACCTTTACCGAGTAAGTTTTTGATTCGTGATTTATATCTATCGCCAATGTGTAAACCACAATGGTCAGAAATAATGCAAGAAGTTTTTCTCTTGAATATTCAGTCAGAAAAAGCTTTATTTTCTCTTTCATTTTTTCTCCTTGACAAGGTAGGTCGAAAGGACTTTTCTAACTATCTCTCTGCTCATATTTCTCGTTATTCTTCCACGGTTAAGCATTGAGATCTGCCCTCTTTCCTCACTTACAACAAAAACGAGACTGTCAACAACCTCGCTGATTCCGTAAGCCGCTCTGTGCCTTGTGCCGAAATTAGGGTCGATATCGGGGTTTGTGCTGAGTGGAAGTACTGCTCCGGCAATAACTATTTTATTATCCCGTATCACAACTGCTCCGTCATGAAGCGGAGAGTTCTTTTTGAAAATTGTGAGAAGCAGTTCTTTTTTCACATTTGCATCCAGTCTTATTCCGCCGGTGATGAAAGATTCCGGGTTTCCTTTCTGGGCAATCACCATTATGGCTCCTTCTGAAATTGATGCAAGATACCACAATGATTCGGTTATTTCGTCAACAAGGTGAATGTTCTCTTTCTTTTTATTTGATCCTTTAAACAGATCAAAGACCTCAAAACTTGAAAGGATTGAGCGGATCTCTTCATGAAAAAGAACAACAATTATTATAAAAATGTTTGCAAAAATACCTTCGAGAAGCCATTTAGTAGTTTTCAATCCAAGCTGATTTCCGATAAAATAGACAATTAAAAGAACAAAAAAACCTGAAAGAATCTGCATAGATTTTGTTCCTTTGACCAGAACAAGAAATCTGTAGAGAATAAAATAGACTATTAACAGATCGGCAAGGCTTATGAGGAATGAATATAGTGAACCTCCCCATATCGCCTGCCAGTAAGCATAAATATAATTCATCAGCATAGCGGCTCCTTTTTTAGTGCCCGATATATGGATACGGTATCAACGGCCTCTTTTACATCGTGAACCCTTATAATTGCAGCACCTTTTTCAAGAACTTTCAAGTGGAGAGCAACCGTTCCGGCAATTCTTTCATGGGGATCTTTTCTTCCGGTAAGTGTTCCGATAAAGCTTTTTCTGCTCAAGCCTGCAAGTATTGGCATTGCAAGTGCCTGAAATGCCTCAAAATGTTTTATTATTGCAATATTGTGTTCAATCGTTTTGCCAAAACCGATTCCCGGATCGATAATGATCTTCTGCGGACTTACTCCGGCGGAAATTGCGATCTCCACAGATCTGCTGAGCTGATCGAGCATTTCGGGAAAAAGATCAATGTATTCGGGATTTGTCTGCATTGTTGAAGGTCGTCCGAGTATATGCATCAAAATTACAGGAACGGCCCTTTCTGCCGCAAGGTGCGCCATTTGAGGATCAAAAGTGAATCCGCTGATATCATTGATAATACCGGCTCCGGCATCAAGCGCTTCCTTTGCTACGGCGCTTTTAGAAGTATCAATGGAAATAACGATATTCTTATTAATTTCCCTGATCTTTTTTATTACAGGAACAACCCTTTTTACCTCTTCTTCCGTTTCAACAGGAATAGATCCCGGTCTTGTCGATTCACCGCCGATGTCAATTATATCAGCTCCGTCAGCGATCATGGTTTCAGCCTTTTTGACTGCATCTTCAAGCTTCAGGAATTTGCCGCCGTCGGAAAAAGAATCAGGTGTGACATTCAAAATTCCCATGACAAGAGGTCTGGAAGTATCAAGATTTTTCGATTTGAACAAAAACCACGGCTTGGACGCTGATGTGAAATTGTCAATTGATTCAGCAACTTGAGGGAGTTTCCAGCACTGACATCTGAACTTTTCAAGAAGTTGGGGAAGCTTATCCTCCCTGATCGAAAAATACAGATCGCTTTTAGGTTCAGAGCAGTTTACGGAATGAGCAGGAACCGCCGCTTCACCGCCTATGGCAAGAACATGCTGTTTTATCACATTTGCCGCAGGAGTTGAAATGTCTGATATCATAAATGATTTCAGGCTGAAACGGTCTTTCATGATGGAACTTCCTGTGTCAGATACTTTCAACTTTTTCATAAGTGAAGCATATTCTTCCTTGCAGATCTCAAACGGGAAAACGATCATAATATCACCGGAGTGGATAAATCTTTCAAAAGATATTACGGATTTGGAAATGTATTGTCAATCAAATCAGATAAATCAGTCTGCGTTCGGGCAGTATTTGAGCACAGGTTTTCTTGCCGCAAGAGTTTCGTCGGGACGGCTGATCGCTGTGTTAAGCGGTGCATTGATAATGTTTTCGGGATTTGTCTTCGCCGTATTTGCGATATCAATCATGGCTTCAATAAATGAGTCGAGCGTTTCTTTGCTTTCAGTTTCAGTAGGCTCGATCATGATGGCGCCATGAACGATAATCGGGAAATATACCGTTGGCGGATGGAATCCTCTGTCAATTAAACCTTTTGCAAGATCCATGGTCGTAACATGATTGGGCATTTCAGAATCATCAAAAACAACTTCGTGAAGAGTGTCGGATTTATATTTCAAATGAAAATAGTCCTTCAGACAGGCTTTGATGTAGTTTGCGTTGAGCACGGCATTCTTTGCGATGTCTGCAATATACTGTTTTCCGTATTCAAGAATATAAACATAAGCCCTTAAAGTTATTCCCATATTTCCGTAGAATGAACGGACCATGCCCATTGAAAATTCAGAATTTGCGAATTTATAGGAATCGCCTTCTTTCACAACAAACGGATTCGGAAGGAATTCTACAAGCTTTTCACACACTCCGACAGGACCTGAACCTGGACCGCCGCCGCCGTGAGGAGTTGAAAAAGTCTTATGCAGATTGTAGTGCATGACATCTATTCCCATGTCTCCGGGCCTTGCGATACCGAGAATTGCGTTCAAGTTCGCACCGTCTCCGTAAACAAGTCCGCCGGCATCATGAACAGCCTGAGTGATCGCAAGAATGTCGCTTTCAAAAACGCCGAGAGTGTTCGGGTTTGTGAGCATTATTCCTGCAACTTCGTCATTCAGCATTCCTTTAAGGCAGTCGACACATATTTTCCCGGCTTCGTTGCTTTCAAGCACCACAACATCAAAACCGTTAAGTGCGCAGCTGGCAGGATTTGTGCCGTGAGCACTGTCGGGAATAATTATTTTTGTTCTTTTTGTATCCCCTTTTTTCTTAAAATAACTTCTGATGACACCGAGACCGACATATTCTCCGTGTGCACCGGCTGAAGGATTGAGCGTGGTCGCTGCAAATCCGCCGATCTCGCTGAGCATTTTCTGCATGTCGTACATCAGCTTCATCGTTCCCTGTGCCAGTTCGACCGGAGTTTCAGGGTGAAGATTTGAGAACATCGGATCTCTTGCCATTTTTTCGTTGATCTTCGGATTGTACTTCATTGTACAGCTTCCGAGCGGATAAAAACCGTGATCTATGCTGAAATTATAAGTCGAAAGTCTGGTATAGTGCCTTGCGACATCAACTTCGCTGAGTTCAGGAAGGTCAAGGTTCTTTCTAAGCAGATCTGCCGGGAGCAGTTTTTCTGCATCTGTAAGATTTTCTTCAGGAAGTGAATATCCTTTTCTTCCGGGTCTGCTTACTTCAAAAAGGGTTTCCTCTTTAAGTTTGAGATCTCTCATTCCGGGATAGCTCATTTTACACCTCCTGCAACCTTTTTGAGGACGGAAACAAATCTGTCAAGTTCCTCATAAGTGTGAACTTCTGTTGTATTGACGATTATTGCGTTATCAAGCTCAGGGTAGTATTTCGCTGCCGGAATTCCGCCCAGAACACCTTCTTTTTCAAGCTCTTTGAGAATTTTTTCAGCAATACCCGGAACAAGTATTGTGAATTCGTTGTAAGTGTGACCTGAGAAAGCGATTTTGCATGCCGTTTCAGAAGCGATCTTCTTTTTCAGATATTCAGCTCTTTTAAGATTCATCAACGCAACTTCCCTGAGTCCGTTCTTGCCCATTGTTGCAAGGTACATCGAAGCGGCTGTCGCCATCAAACCCTGATTGGAGCAGATGTTTGAAGTAGCCTTTTCTCTTTTTATGTGCTGTTCTCTTGCTGAAAGTGTAAGAACATAGCACTTGTTGCCGTTCTTATCCAGCGTCTGGCCTACGAGTCTGCCCGGCATTTTTCTTGAAAGTTTTTCTTTGCAAGTGAAAAGTCCTACACCGGGTCCGCCGAAATTAAGCGGAATGCCGAATGCCTGACCTTCTCCGACTGCGATATCGGCATCAAGGTCGCCAGGAGTTGCAAGAATTCCAAGCGAAGTGGCTTCTGCAACGACAGGAATAAGAAGTGTTCCCTTTTCCTTTGTTTTTGCCGCAATTTTCTGCAAGTTTTCAATTACACCGAAATAATTCGGATACTGGAAAAGCACGCAGATGGTCTCTTCGTCGATTTTTGCAAGTTCGCTGTCGCTGATCATTCCTGTTTTTGCATCCATATCAAGCATTTCGACTTTCTCAACGAGGAATTCGACATAAGTTTTGACTGTTGCTATATACTGCGGGTTCATTGTGGATGCGATAAGCACCTTTTTCCCTTTTTTGCTGAGTTTAGCCGCCATCATAACTGCTTCGGCCGCTGCTGTTGCACCGTCATACATTGAAGCATTTGCCACATCCATGCCGAAAAGGGTCGAGATCATGGTCTGGAATTCGAATATCACCTGAAGTGTGCCCTGACTTACTTCGGGCTGATAAGGAGTATAAGCTGTATAGAATTCGCTTCTCAGAAGCAGCTGGTCAATTATTGCAGGCGAATGATGTCTGTAATATCCGCCGCCGAGGAATGAAAGCATTTCTGTGCCTGAATTAAGCTTGCCGAGGCGTTTCATTTCTCTTTCTATTTCCATTTCACTTCTGGCATCGGGAAGATTAAGTTCTTTTTTAAGAAGAACATTTTTTGGAAGAGGTGAAAAAAGATCTTCGACCGAATTGACTCCGATCTTTGTCAGCATTTCACGCCTCTCTTTTTCCGTTATGGGAAGGTACCGCATTTTTACCTCCGAAGATTCATAAAAAAAGGGGAACGAAAACGCTCCCCGTAAAATTTATCGTACAAAAAGTACTCAAATCAGTCTTCCTGTTCAGCAAGAAATTTTTCATATTCCTCAGCTGTCATAAGTGAATTGAAATCATCATCGCTGTCTGATTTAACTTCATAAAGCCATCCGTCACCGTAGCAGTCTGAATTGATTATTTCGGGTGATTCTTCTAGAGATTCATTAACTGCTGAAACATTGCCGGAGATCTGATTGAAAATATCTTCGGAACTTTTTACTGTTTCGATAGTACAGTCAACGGATTCCTTATCAACTTCTGAGCCGATTTCGGGAAGTTCAACATAAGTGACATCGCCGATGTGCTGAGCTGCATAATCTGTAATACCGGTGCGGAATTTATTTCCACCGAGATCTCTCACCCACTCATGATTTTCAGAATACCTGAGTTCAGCCGGTACATTGTAATTAGCCATGATTTCCTCCAAAACAAAAAATAAGTTATTAAAGCATAGATGACATTTTTTTTCTTGATGTGCCTTTAACCATCGGGTTTTCCCTGATAAATGCCTTAAATGACTTGTCTTTTTCATTTATCAGTTCAATTTCTGAATTAAGGGCAAGCTCGGTGTCAACTCTTATAAACCCTGCAGGTTTCATTCCGAGAGTCACAGCAAGTATTTCGCTGGTAAGATCGCCGATCTTTTTTCCGTTGAACATGACTTTTGTGTGATGTCCCGATTTTCTTCTTCCTTCAATTTCGATCGCATATACAAATTTTGAGCCTTTGTTTTTTTCAAGAGCCGTTTTTCCGATGAATTCGTGGTCATAGGAAATTGCAAATTCCCATGGTGTCCCGACTGCCGGTACTTCAGGGCCTACTTCACTGCCGGAAAGGGGAAGTCCTGCTTCAAGTCTCAAAGTGTCTCTTGCACCCAATCCAGCCGGCATGATTCCGTATTTTGCACCTTTTTCCATGAGAACATCCCAAAGTTCTGCGGTTTTGTTGATATCACAGTAAAGTTCAAAACCGATCTCACCTGTGTAGCCTGTTCTGCTGACAAGCACTTTTATGCCGTTTATCATCACATTGTCTGCAAATCTGAAGAATTTAAGATCTTCGATCGCGCTTTTACCTGCAAGCTCGGCAATAAGTTTCGGAGCAGTCGGACCCTGAAGGTCGAGTTTGCCGGTATTGTCACTGATATTTTCAATTTTCATATTTGGAAGAGCATACTTTTTAAGCCATTCGTAATCGCCAAGCTGAGTTCCGGCATTTACAACGAGCATCCAGTGTTCAGCATTGAAACGGTAGACGATACAATCATCGACAACGCCGCCTTTTTCATTGAGCATGAAATTGTACTGAGCCTGACCGTCTTCAATATTGGCAACATTGTTTGTGAGGACTTTCTGCCAGAATGCGAACGAATCTTTTCCGGTAATTATGAATTCTCCCATGTGACAGATGTCGAACAGTCCGCAATTTTCTCTCGTAGCCTTGTGTTCAGCAATCTGACCGGTTTTATACCACAGCGGCATATTCCATCCACCGAAGTCGCCCATTGTCGCACCGAGAGCAACATGCTTTTCAAATAGAGGGGTCTTATTCATAATTTCTCTCCTAAAATAATAAGAACTAAAATACAGCCGTCCGAAGTTTATATTAAAAAAAAAGCCCATTGCAAGGAAAAAAGCATACAGTTTTAAGATATTTGCGAATCAAGTTCCCGGACAAATTTGAGATAAGTCTCCGGCGTGACTATGTGACCGGAAATACCTGTCCGTTCAACGGCAATTTTTAGAGCGCGTTCTTCGCGTTCCTTCGTTTGAGCGTCAGTCATATCCCAGCATGCTTGCACAAGTAAACGCTTTCCACTTGAATTTTCAGCAAGAAAATCGACCTCATACTGTTCTTTTGTGACATAATAATAAATCCGGAAGCCCCTTCTTTTAAGTGCAAGGAAAATCAGATTTTCAAACAAATATCCTTTGTCACGATCAACAAAAACATTTACAGAATGCAAAAGACCAGTGTCGACAGCATAGATCTTTCGAGGATTTGCAAGAGTTTTTTTGGGAGAATCACTGTAAAGAGGAACCTGAAAAATAAGGTATGCGTCTTCAATGTGTGCTATGTATTCATACAGAGTGTTTTTGCCTATCGAATAACCAAGACCTTTCAGCTCGTTATACAGTTTATTTACCGACAAAAGCCGTCCTGGCGTAGTTAGCAGCCGTCTGAAAAGTTCGCGAAGCAGTGAAAGATTTGCAAGGTTCCATCTTTCAAGAACATCTCTGAAAAGAACAACTTCAATATATTCCTGAAGAATTTGTACAGCAGTTGAACGATCAGCTTTCACTGTTTCCGGGAATCCGCCTTTTTCGATATAATTTGAAAGCGACATTAAGTATCTGTCCTGTGCGGCTTTTCCCATAACAGAAGGAAAAAACTCAAGCCCCGGATATTCTTCAAAGTCAAGCGGCCAGATCTCTGTTGAAAGTGAACGACCTCGAAGTTCTGTTGCAATTTCTTTTGAAAGCAGTTTCGCTGAAGAACCTGTGAGGAAAAGACGCACCTTTTTTGTTTCATGAAGTCTTCTGACTGTCAATTCCCATCCAGCAACATTTTGAACTTCATCCAGAAAAAGATAACAGGTTTCATCATGTCTTTTAGGATCAAGTGAATACCAGGCATCCACCATATTTGCCATTGTTTCGGAAGTTATAGGACGCAAACGGTCATCTTCAAAATTTATATGCAAAATTCTTGATCGGCTCACACCGTTATTTATCAATGTTCGCATTTTCTGAAAAAGCACAGTCGTTTTTCCTGTTCGTCTCATTCCGACAAGTACCGTAATTTTTGTTGCAATATCAGGAACTTTTACACTTCTTGGCCATGTTTCAGAATTAATTTTCTGACTGCATTCTTCTTCCAAAGTAAGCAATAATTTTTCCATACCGTCTCTCCCTAAAAAGAAGGTTTTGTCAAATAGTTTCCCTTTCTATAAAGACACTTTATGTTAAAACCTTCCTTTTGTAAAGAGAAACTTTGGATTTTGTTGTTGCAAAAGTGAATGAAATTAAGATTTTGGAAAAATGAAGTCAGATGTCTGTTTTAGATTAGCTCAAAACTCTTTCGATTCTCTTGAGGCCTTCGAGGATGTCGGCTTCTTTGACATCGAGGAACGGTCTGAATCTTACTGATATTTCGCCGCATGGAAGAATGATGAGGTGCTCTTTTTTCAGGCAGTCATCAAGGAAATGGGCTCTTGTGTCTTTATCTGCCATATCAAATGAAACAAAAAGTCCTTTGCCTCTGACATTTGAAATTTTACCTGTTTTTTCGGCGATCTTAGCAAGTCCTTTTTGAAGGATATCTCCCATTTTAGCAGCATTATCAAGGAGTTTCTCGTCTCTGATTATTTCGAGGTAGCGAATGGTTCTTTTCATATCAACGATACTTCCGCCCCAAGTTGAATTAATGCGGCTTGCTTCCTCAAAAACATTTTTAGGAACGGAAAGAACTCTATCACCGACCATGATTCCGCAGATCTGGAATTTTTTGCCGAAGCAGATGATATCGGGCTGAACATTGTAATGCTCATGAGCCCACCATTTGCCGGTAATTCCGCCGCCTGACTGAACTTCATCAAAAATAAGAAGGAATTCGTATTTGTCAGCAAGTTTACGGAGTTCTGCCATATATTCAGGCCTGAAATGATTGTCACCGCCTTCACCCTGTATCGGTTCGATGATAAGTCCGGCAATGTCGTCTTTGTATTTTTCACATGCTTCAATTATCTGGGCGATAGATCTTTTCTCAGATGCAATCGTTTTTTCAAGATTTTCACCGGTCAACGGGAAGATCGCTTTCGGATTTTCAACTCTGGGCCAGTCAAAAAGCGGAAAATACATATATTTTCTCGGATCGGCGGTGTTAGTCATGCTCAAAGTATAACCTGTCCTGCCGTGGAACGCCTGCTTAAAATGAATGATCTTCGAACCTTTTTCCTCTTTGATTCCTTTTGCAAAATTTTTTCTTACTTTCCAGTCAAAAGCAGTTTTAAGTCCGTTTTCAACTGCGAGTGCACCACCTGCAACGAAAAACATTTTTTTCATGTGTTTTGGTAATACAATCTCCCCCATAAGCTGAACAAATTCAGCCATTGTAGTCGTGTAGAAATCGCTGTTTGAAATGTTGTGCAGAGCTACGGTACCGATCTCTTTAATGAATTCGTCGTTATTAAGTCCGGGATGATTGAAACCCAGCGGCATTGAGGCGAAAAACGAAAAGAAATCAAGATATTCGATGTTGTGTTTTGCATCATACATATAGCTGCCGTGACTTTTCTGTGCATCAACAACCATATCATATCCGTCGGCAAGTATGTACTTGTCTAAAATGGGATGAACTTGAGCTGGACTGATCTTTTTCATAAAACTCTCCTTTGTTGTGAAACATATTCTGAAATCATGGATTGAAGCTTATTTGTAACATTTTTTCTTGATTCGCCGGGCATGATCGTAACGGGTGGAAAAACTTTCATTGTCACTGTTCCGGCATGAACGATCAACTGTCCTCTTTTCATTACTTTGTCTACACCTGTAATTGCCACAGGCAGAATTTTGACACCGCTTTCAAAAGCAAGTGAAATTCCTCCGGTCTTGAAGCTTCCGACTGATCCGTCAATTGATCTTGTTCCTTCCGGAAAAACAAGGAAAGAATAGTGTTTAAGCAGGTCAGCGGCTTTTTTCAGATCTCTGACTGCTTTTCGAGGGTTTTTTCTATCAACGAAAACAAAATCATAAAGCAGCAGCATCTGTCCGAAAAAAGGAAATCTCGAAAGTTCTTTTTTTGCAATTATCCGCATATTCAAAGGAAGTGCTGCTCCGATAACAGGTATATCAAAAACACTCTGGTGATTGCTGACGACAAGATACTTTTCATTTTCGTCAACATTTTCAAGCCCTTCTGTAACAATTTTTACTCCGCAAAGCTTAAGGACGACAATTAAAAGATATCGTACAAGAAATTTACCGATCTTTTTTCCGCTGAAATAGTAAAAAGGATAAAGTATAAGCGCCCATATCATATAAAAAATGAGAAAAATCAATGAGATAGTATATTTGAACATCTTCTTATTCCGCGGGTTTTTCTTTGCTTTCCGGTTCTTTCTTGTCAGATTCCTTCTGTTTTTCAGGTTTGGGTGCTGAAATAAAGGAGTCTTTATTCCTTCCTATTTCTATCTCACTTTTTCCGGTAAGTTTATTGTTTGAATCGAACTTTAATTCAGTTCCGGTTGCAGTTGACATAAAAGGCGTTTCTTTCAAAACACTTACAAAACCTGCAATTTCTTTTTTCCCCGATTTTTCACGAGCCTGAAAAATGATGTCAGTTATTTCTGAAACGATGTTTTCAGCAAAGTAAAGCGCACGGGAATTTTTTTCAGAGAATTTTGCCGCCATTTCAGAATAATATTTATTGGTTTCGGTATAATTATTTGCCGGAGCAAAGACAGTCATTCCATCAACAAGTGTTCCGAGCTGTTCAATGACTTTGTCGCTATTTACAAGCTCTGAAGGTGCAAGCACAAGTATCTGCTGGACATTCCACTCAAACCCGTTATCTTTCAGTTCCTGTTCGCGATTTTGTACGCTTTTGTTGAGAAAGTTCGAATGATATTCAAATTCAACATTTTTATATGGAAAAGAAGGGATGAAAAGCGGCATCTGGGCGACAGGGGTAAGAACGACAAGTGTGTCGAAATCGCATCTTCCCGGAACACCCTTTGTGAATTTTTCCAAAGCTCTTTTCATAAGCGTGTCGTTGCTGTATTTTGATCTGTTGACAGCTTTGAAATTACTTAAAGCTTCATAATAATTTCCGGGCAGTCTGACAATTTTTCCTATATCATCAAAAAAAGCATTGTCGGCAGGAGAAAGATCAATAAGTTCGGTGACTTTGCCGCCGTTTTCTTCAATGATTTTCCAGTAGAGATCCCTTAATTCCCGACCTTCGTCATTGTCAAGATAAGCTATCGCAAAAGTTTTTTTCTCTTTAGCGGAAATCGCATATTTAATCAGATTGTCAGCTTCAATATCTTTTGTTGTGTGAAAATTGAATAAAAGTCCGCTGTTCTCTGAAAAGTCTGGTGTATATGAAAATACCGGAATCGATTTTTCAACCGATTTTGCAGCAAATATATCAGTAAATTCAGGTGCAAAAAACGGTCCGGCCACGGCAAAGCATTTTAATTTTGACGCTTTATCGAAAGCGGCATTAAGTTCGGTGTCATCAGAATAGTTAAAAATATTTATATTTATTCCGCTTTTTCTGTAATCTGTAAAATACCAGTTAATAAATGAAGTGATAACATCGTTATATTTCACCCACTTATCATCAGTAAAAAGCATAACACAAAGCTGATTCCAGTCTGGAGTGTAACTTCCGTCAAAAGCTGCCGGAGCCGTTTCAGATGGCGGAGTTTCTTTAATTATTCCGGAATCTGGCGGTTCAGACGGGGATTGATTGATATATTTTTCAAATTCGGTGCGATTGGCTGGATCTTTTGTAAACCATTCTTCAAGTTCTTTTTTCACATTGGTCTTTTTTGTTTCATCAAGTTTTGAATACCAGACAGCCGCTTTTTCAATTCTTGTTGAATAAAGATATGAAAGAAATACAGTTTTTGAGGCGGGTATTTTTTCTGACTTATCGAGATTCAGATATACTGTCAGTACCCATCTGAGCGAATCTTCATATTTTTTTAAATTAAGAGCAGCAGCCCCGGCTGTGAGGTGAATATCGTTCCCGTTGGGTTTTGTGTTTTTCAAGTGGTTGAAAACATTGAGTGATTTCTCGAATTCTCCTTGAGCAAAAAGTGACTTTGCAAGTTTGTATTTTATAAACTCAATCTGCCAGTCAGCCCATGTTTTTGTAAGCATTTCACGAGCGAATTCTTCACTTTTTTTCAGGTCGTTTAAAGTATCAAGTTTATGGAATCCGGATTCAACTTCTTCCCATGTGATCTCTTTAGCTTCCACTGCCGGTCTTGTTACATAGGAGCATGAAAGAAAAGAAAGAATTGCAACTGTTAATATCAGAACTGTAAACCTTTTCATAATTATCTCCGCACTCATTTCCGGCTGTATACTATTCAAAAGTCTTTCAATAATCAAGTCGGAGGTGTTTTTTAAAGCTTCAGTCCGCCAATTCCATTTTGAAAGCATCGATCATAAGACAGGTGTTTTTGCGAAGCGGTGTGAGTTTGAATGTGTGAGATCCTCTTTCGAGATATTGTGTGATCGTAAAGGTGCCGTTTGTCTGTTCGGCGGAGTAACTGTTAAAAATTCCGAAATCGGTTCCGTCAATTGAGAAATTAAATTCATTTCCGCAGAAATCTGAGACAAAATAGAGGGTTATCTCGTAAATTCCCGAATCAAGAATGGGGTGGGAGAAATCATAATAACTTTTTTCGTTAAGTTCGCTGAAACGCATTGCAAAAACGCTTCCCTCGGAAACATCAATGGAAATCTGTTTTACCGGATAGAATTTTTTATCGATTTCTTCGCTCTGGGCAAAATTGACTCCGTAATCAGGCATTCCTGAACGGGGAAGTCTTTTATCTTCAAATTCAAACCAGATGCTGTCCCTTACTGCTTCATAAAGAGGCGTTATAGCGGTGCGATGTTCAATACTTTCATAATAATCAATGACATACGCTCCTTCAAAATCTCTTTTTTCCATATAATATGCGACAGCGAAGTTATTTTCTTTGCCAAGATCGGCAAGAATCAGGTTTCCATGTCTGTCATAAGGAGGCTTATCCATGAGGTTCAAAAAAACGGAAGCATATTCTTCAGGTATGAAAACGATACTGTTTTTGATATTCTCTCTTTCGATAGCCTTTTCCATTTCACGGTCTGTTCCCCAGAAATCCCCTGAGAATTGTTCTATTAATACGGGCATTATGGTGGTGGAAAGAAAAATGAGGATCGTTAGAGGAATTGTTATAGTGAGGGCTTTTATAACTCTGTATTTTGAGTCGAACATCTTAAAAAATGCAAAACCTGCCGGAATGAAAAGAAGAGATGCCGTTTCTGCAAGATATCTTGGTCCAAAAAGGTTGCCTGGAAGATAAAAAAAGTAATAACCTGTGAATAATATTATAAAAAACAGTGCTATTTCGAAGCTTTTTCTAAATGCAAAAAGAAAAGATGAAATAATAAAAATGAAAATGAGAGGGTGTCCCGAAAGATTGAAATTCATCAAAGTTATCCGGGTGAATGCAACCCAGAAAGCATATTTCATTGTCAGCCCTTCAGCCGGCAGATAATCACCTTCCGTATTGGGGCATCCTTTTCCGAGTCCAAGTCTATGGCAGTGCTCGTAAGGTTCTCTGATCGAGAAATAAATATCCTGAGCAAAAAGAAGAGGGTGTCCGGTATAAAAATAGTTATAATACATCAGCAGAAGTCCTGTAACCCCGAAAGGAATGGTCAACAGCACAAGATCTTTAAACTTTTTGTTCTTCAGAAGCATAAATATCATCAGCGAAACATAAAGAAGCATGGCATTTTGCGGACGGATAAAAAGAAGTATTGAAGCAATGAAGCCGGCAGCCAGAAACCATATGGGTCTGCTTTTGTAAAGTATCAGATATATCGGCAGAAGTGTAAGAACGAGATTAAATGTATGGGTCATGTAGGAAGCACCCATAAAAAGATAGAAAGAACTGAAAACCCCGAATACCATTGCAAACAGCGAAACTCTTTCATCAAACTGCTTTTCTGCTATTTTGCCTAGAAGAAAAACTGCTATTCCGTTACATATTGGAGTGAAAAGATAAGATATTCCGAGAAATTCGAAAGGTGCGAGAAAAATTGAGAAACCAGGTAGGAAAAGCGAGAAATATCTTCCGTTCACATCCATGTTGAAAGTGTTCTGATAATATTCATAAAGTTCGCTGGATGGTATGTGGAATGAGCCTGTTTCAAGGAATATTCTTGCAGTCCACAGAAAGTGCGCCGCATCAATTACATGGGGAATGGAATCAAAGACAAAAATGGAGATCAGTGCACAGAACAAAAATCCCAGAAAAGGGAAAATCTTATATCTGTGTCTGATAATAAACTCAAATAAATTCATAGATTTGTTCGGTATAATATAAATGGCGGCAAGTACAATGATAAACACAACAAGAGCTGTGTAATGGAATCTCGGATAAAAAGCCGTAAATACTGTCCAGAACTTTCCTTTTGTGCCCCAGACAAAGAAAACAAGAAAGAAAACTATTGAGGTTAAGATACCTAAAATGTTGTACTTTTTCATTCTGCAGTTATTTTTTTTAGTTCAAATCCGAGCTGTGTCGCAGTAATTACCGCTTCACTGGCTTTAATGTTTTCCCTGATTTCTTCGAGCTCTTTCTGTTTTTTTATTTCGGCTTCAGTGTAAATAGACTGCCGGTCCTCTTTTTCCATGTGTATTTCAAGAGTTCTATGTCCTTGAAAATATTCATTAAAAAGTATTTTAAGTTTGTCGGTGATCTCTTTTTTTGTGATTTCCATGCTCAGTTCCGGTGAAAGAGAGATCTTTTCCCCGACCTCTTTGTACGGAATATTTACAAGAGCTCCGTGAAAGAACGGATCTTTTAAAATAAGCATATCGGTGAAAGCTCTCCAGTTGTAATCTTTGACAATTTCAACAGGTTTTTCAGCCGGAATTTCTTTTTTCAGTTCCGGTTCAGGTTTTTTTTTTTGAGTTTCAGCAGATTCAGGATCAGTTCCGGTGTTTATTGCGGATTCAGAGAACTTTTTTGCAAAATCCCTGAAATCCTCCATGCTCGGAAAAGTACATGCCGTTATTATGGAAACTTCCAGTATCATTAAGGAAAAATCTGAGATCTTTATATTTTCATACTGGTCGTTCCAGAATCTGAAAAGTCTTATCCAGTCTGAAGGCGATGCAGTTGCAGATATTTTTTCTATCCATTCTTTTTCTTCTTTCGGGGCTTCAAGAAAACTGTGATCTTTCAATTCGCTGAACAGCACGAGATGATGCAGAAGATAAAGTATGTCTTTTGCCGCTTTTTCGACAGATTTGCCGCTTTTATATATCTCGCTGACAAGTGATAATGCCGAAGTGGGGTCTTTTTTTGCGATGGCTTCGATGATTCCGCGCAACTGTTTTTTGTCGGAACTGCCGAGTATCAGAGAAATTTCCTCTGTTGTTATTTTTCCTTCGCCGAAAGTTATCAGCTGTTCAAGGATGGTCTGACTGTCACGCATACTGCCTTCGCCTTCTCTGGAAATGGCATAAAGAGCTTCCATATCGTAGCTCAGCCCCTCAGATTCAAGTATTTTTGAAAGCTGTTTTGCAACATCGTCAAGCGAAAGCCTCTTAAGGTCGTATCTCTGGCACCTGCTCAGAACTGTCGCCGGTATTTTCTGCGGATCTGTGGTGGCAAGAATAAAAACAGTGTGAGAAGGAGGCTCTTCAAGCGTTTTCAAAAGAGCATTGAAAGCCGACTTGCTGAGCATGTGGATCTCATCGATTATATAGACCTTATACTTTGATTTTATTGGAGAATATGAAATGTTCTCCTTGATGTTCCTGACATCGTCGACAGAGTTGTTCGATGCACCGTCGATCTCTACGACATCGGGGTTTTTCCCGTTGATTATTTCGAGGCAGTTCTCACACTGGTTGCACGGTTCGCCGTCGATCTGAGGAGCCGTGCAGTTGAGACTTTTGACCATGATCCTTGCAAGAGTGGTCTTTCCGGTTCCGCGAATTCCCGTGAAAAGATAGACAGGAGCGATCCTGCTGTTCAAAATCGCATATTTGAGAGTTTCGGTAATATGATCCTGTCCTACAACCTGATCGAACCTCTGCGGACGCCACTTTCTTGCAACTACCTGATAGCTCATAACCCCACCTTAATAAATAAAGCACAAGGCATTATATTAAACCCCGTAAAGCTGTAAAGAAAAAGAAAATAAGAATATTTTATAAAATTTATTTCCTGTCAGCGGCGCATCTGAAGCCGAAGTCGATTGCTGGGTCGTCCATTTTGCATCCGCTTCTGAATGAGGTGCGGGTTCTGTTCTCTCCGTAGATATATGATCCGCCGCGGCATACTTTGAATTGATCGGTTCCCGGTTCCGCCGGTCCTGCGGCATCACGGTCTGAGGCATTTGCGCTTGAGTAAAAATCTTCAGCATACCAGTCACTTACGAATTCCGAGACATTTCCTGCCATATCAAAAAGTCCGAATGGAGACAATCCTTTTGGAAGAGTACCGACGGGAAAAGTTACATTGAATCCGCATCCGTTCGAGACGGTTTTCATTATTGCATAGTCACAATCAGGCTCAGGCTCATTTCCCCATGGATATATCTGGACATTGCCCGATCTTGCCGCTTTTTCCCATTCAGCTTCGGTCGGAAGTCTCATTCCTGCCCATTTGCAGAAAGCATCAGCTCCGTACCAGGTGATGCAGTTCGCCGGATGGTTTTTTCTTTCATCGTTCCCGACATTGCAGCTGTATGATTCATCTGAAGTTCTGTAATGAAGTTTCCCGGCATCATCATTATTACAGGCTTTTGCGGCAATGCACTGCTCGAATCTCTCCACAGTCACTTCAAATTTATCAATAGAATATTCTGAAAGTCTCAGTTTGTGAACCGGCACATTATCTTCTTCGCAAGTTCCCTCAATCGCCGGATCGCAGCCCATTTTAAAATCGCCGTCCGGAACTACCGCATAATTCAGAATGCAGTCACCTTCATCTTTCCAGTTTCCGTTTGTGCAGATCTGTTTCTGGACTCTATTAAAATCCCCGGGACACATTTTAAACTGCTGGTCGCCTTCATAAAGAACAGCTCCGCCTGAATAACAGAAAAGTCCTTGATCGACATCAGTTTTTTCAATATCTGCGGCTTCATCATTTTCAGTATTGTCGTTTTCCACAAGTTCCAGATCGGAGTCTGCGGTTTCTGAGTCGCTTGTTGTGCTGTCAGAATCATTGATGATTTCGTCTTCATCAACTCCGCACGACACAAAAAGAAAAATAACTGAAAGAACAGAAAAAAGATTTCTCAGCATATTCCCTCCTATTTTTGTGACAGGAATTTTCTAATTTCTGAAACAAGTTCCTGTTTTGTGACCGGTTTAGAAAGATAACCGTCAATACCTTCCTGCATAAATTTCTCTTTATCAGCTTTCATTGCATAAGCTGTCAGTGCGATAATAGGGACATGACAGTTTTTTCCCGAATCGAATTCCCTGATCTTGCGAGCCGCCTCACTTCCATCCATAATCGGCATCTGAATATCAAGAATAACGACATCAAAGTTATTTTGCTGATAAAGAGCAACAGCTTCAGCACCGTTCTCGGCAGTTGTTATTCTGCAATTTTCCTTTTGCAGATATTTAACGATGATCTCTCTGTTGATGAGATTGTCTTCTGCAAAAAGTATTTTTATACCGGCAAGAGATGTGCTTACTTCAGGTTTTATTACAAGCGGTTCAGAAATGCGTTCCTCTTCATTTGTAATAAGAGGTATCTGAAAAAAGAAGGTCGATCCTTTGTCAGGAAGATTCGATGTCGCATGTACTGTTCCTCCCATAATTGCAACAAGATTTTTAACAATATAAAGTCCGAGTCCCACGCCTTTGAATTTTTTCTTATATCCGGAATCCAGCTGTGTGAATTTTTCGAAAATGGTTTCAATTCCGGTATCAGGAAGTCCGATGCCTGAGTCTTTTACTTCAAAATGAAGAAATTCACCGGAATCTAAAGTTATTGTTCTGCATGTGACTTTAATTTCTCCGCAATCGGTGAATTTTACTGCATTTGAAAGAAGATTGTTCAAAACCTGAATGATTCTGATCCGGTCTCCGATAATTTGTTCCGGTACAGAACGGTCTATTTCGACAAGAAAATTTAATCCGGGTTTGCTCTGACTGCTTTTTATGTTCTGCATTGTTGAATTCAATGCTCTTTTTAAATTGAAAGGTTTGTTCTCAAGCTTCATTCTGCCTGATTCAATTACGCTGAGATCAAGAACATCGTTAATTATTTCTATTAGAATACCTGAGCTGGATTTTGCATGACTCACATATTCTTCCTGTGTTTCATTCAGCCCGGTTTCTTGAAGAAGTTCGAGCATTCCTATAATTCCGTTCATTGGGGTTCTGAGTTCGTGGCTCATATTTGCAATAAATGCGGTTTTTGCATCATTAGCTTCTTTTTCAATTACTTTTTCAGCATGTTCTTTCTTTGATATGGCCTTATGATAGTGTTCAGAGCAGGATCTTTTGTAAATTATGTTGCTGATAATGATAGAAAGAACGCTCACAGTAAAGAAATCCAGAATATATCCGGTCAGAACGACTTTGTCTGAAACAACACTGATCATAAATCCCAATGTCATGAATGAAAGAGCTATAATGTAAAAAAAATACTCTTTCAATTTTATTTTAAAAGCGACAGCCATACCCATGACAGTGATAAAATAAGTTGTTGTGTTTCCATGCATCAGATGACAGGCAGGAGATGTCAGCATTGCGTATGACATAGTTGAAATAAGAAAAATTCTCCAATAAATTTTTGCATAATCAGCAGGTATTATTTTATCTTCAGATGATTTAAGTTTTTGAGATCCGATAAAATAAAAAGCCAGAAAAAACACTAGATAAAAAATATGAATAACAGCTATTTCGGTAAATCCCGGTTTTGAGAAAAGACCTCTTTCAGCAAAATATCTGTCAACATCAAGAGCAAAAAGAGGAATATGAAAAGTGCCGACGCCCAAAGCGACTATTCTTGCGGTTTCAAAATTTTCGAGGTCAGTCTTTAAAATGAAATCAGCAGCACATTTTTTATAAAAGTTTCCGGATATATTGTCTGTCATCTGTTTTGCCATAAAAAAATTAGTAAAAAAACAAACTTTACGGAAGTTTAACATGTTTTATTCCTTTTTTGAATTTTTCATTGTCAATTTTGCTGTTGACACACATGACAGCTTGAGTAGTATTGAATATGCCTGCCTGGTGCGAAACCGTAAGCGTAGAAGTTTTTTCCTTGAAAAAATTTTGGGAATGGCACTTATGCTGTGAAGGTATTCTAATAGCAGCTCGGCCTATCCCACCTGTGCAAACAGGATAAAACTTGCTTTGAAGGTTACGGCCGAGGCGGGTTTTCTTTTTTATTTACTGCTTAATCCAGTGATTTTATAAAGATATTTGATTTCGTCTTGGGTCAGAGGTCTGATGTCACCGGGAGCCATTTCTGCACAGGTTATGTTGCCGAAAGCGATCCTTTCCAGCCTGACAACTCTGCATCCGACAGCTTTTATCAGCTCTTTTATCTCTCTTTTTCTTCCTTCGTTGAGCACAATAAGAATATCGGTAACACGCCCTCTCTGATTGATAATGCTGAGCTTTTCGGCTTTCATTATGAACCCTTCGATCTCAACACCGTTTATTATCGAAGCAGCCTTTTCCTTATCGAAATTTCCGGCGACTTTTGCCTTGTAGATCTTTTTTATACCGAAAGAAGGATGTGTCAGGCGGTAATGGAGTTCTCCGTCTGAAGTCAGGATAAGAACGCCGGTCGTATCGAGATCAAGCCTTCCGACAGGCACGGCATTTGATTTTTCCGGCAGAAAATCGGATATGGTTTTTCTTCCTCTGTCATCCGAGCTGGAACTCAGGACATCGATAGGTTTGTTAAGAAGATAATACTCATGTCCTGATGGAACAGAAAGCACTTTCCCGTCATAAAAAACAACATCTTTTGTTATGTCAACTGTGTCTGAAAGTACAGCGGTGCGACCGTTTATGGTCACTTTCCCGGCACTAATGAGATCATCAGCCTTTCGTCTTGATGCGATATTGCAAAGAGAGAGAAAACGGTTGATCCTGTAGTTTGCTGTATCAGTCATAAATGCCTTTGTTCATACAGCATCTTTTGAATTTCTGACCGCTTCCGCATGGACAGTTATCGTTTCTTCCGACTTTTGCCACAATTCTTTTAACAGGTTCTCTTTCAACCACAGTTGTGTTTCTCTGAACTTCCTGCTCTTTTTTCTGTTCTTTCTGCTCAAATTTTTCAATGGTTTCCTCAGTGACTACCTGAATAGTGAAAAGTCTCTTTATTGATTCAAAATAAATATTGTTCATCATCTCAGTGAACATACTGAATCCTTCCCGTTTATATTCCAGCTTCGGATTTTTCTGTCCGTAACCGCGAAGGCCGATACCTTCACGAAGGTGGTCCATATTAAGAAGATGTCTTCTCCAGTAAGTATCAAGAACTTCAAGCACGACATGTCTTTCCATTTCAGAACTGAGTTCGGCACTGTATTCAGACATTTTTTTGTCATACAGTTCAAGAAGATAGTCATACATTTTCTGAGCCATTGTTGACAAAGCCTGTTCAAGACTGGTTATGCCGGCTATTGCATCAGGATTTATTGTATTAACTATATCTGATTTATGCTCGACCATCGCAATTGATGCCACGAATTCTCTCAAACCGTCAAAATCCCATGAGGTGATAGAGGTTTTTTCGGGAATAGTTGTCCGTATTCCGTAATTTACGATCTCTTCGATCATGGAGTATATTACTTCCTTGTTCTGCTGTCCGCCAGTAAGAATGCTTCTCCTCATTGCATAAATAGTCTTTCTCTGCTGATTCATTACATCGTCATATTCAAGGACATTCTTTCTGATGCTGAAATTGTGCCCTTCAACTTTCTTCTGGGCATTTTCGATTGATCTGGAAATAAGTCCGTGCTCAATCGGCTGATCTTCTTCGATTCCCAGCCTGTCCATTACAGATGAAAGTTTGTCACTTCCGAAAATTCTCATGAGATCATCTTCAAGACTCAGATAAAATCTTGATGATCCGGGGTCTCCCTGTCTGCCGCTTCGACCTCTCAACTGGTTGTCTATTCTTCGTGACTCATGTCTTTCTGTTCCTACAATGTGAAGTCCGCCGGCTGCAAGAACTTCTTCTTTTTCAGTGGCGCATATTTTTTTGTATTTTTCAAAAAGTTCAGCGTATTCAGGCGAAGCCGTGTCTATGGATTCCATGGTTTTTTCAGCTTCCCAGACAGCAAGTTTCTCGGGATTTCCGCCAAGAACGATATCTGTTCCTCGACCCGCCATGTTGGTGGCTATTGTTATTGTCCCTTTTCTTCCTGCCTGAGCAACAACATCGGCTTCTTTCATATGAAATTTGGCATTAAGAACATTGTGTTTTACACCCTGTTTTGTAAGAAGCTGGCTCAGCCTTTCCGATTTTTCAACAGAAACAGTACCGACGAGGACAGGCTGCCCTTTGGCATTTTTTTGAAGGATCTCTTTGATTACGGCATTTTCCTTCGCTTTTTCATTTTTATAGATCTGGTCAGGGGAATCTTTTCTTATAACAACTCTGTTTGTCGGAATTACGACAACTCCGAGGTTGTATATTTCAGCAAATTCTCGGGCTTCAGTATCAGCTGTTCCTGTCATTCCGGCGAGTTTGTTATACATTCTAAAGAAATTCTGATAGGTAATTGTTGCAAGGGTCTGATTCTCCCTTTCAACTCTGACACCTTCTTTAGCTTCAAGGGCCTGATGAAGTCCGTCGCTGTATCTTCTGCCTTCCATAAGTCTGCCGGTGAACTCATCAACGATCATGACCTTGTCAGTTCCGTCAATGTTTTTAATAACATAATCAACATCAAGGTGGAACATGAAATTTGCTTTAAGTGCCTGAAGAACATGGTGTACAAGTTCAAGATTTTCGGGAGCATAAAGGTTTGTTATCCCTAGCATTGTTTCAACTTTTGCAATTCCTTCAGGTGTCAATATGGCGTTTTTCGTTTTTTCATCCTTTTCAAAATGTCGTCCGTCGGTAAGCGTTCTTACAACTGCATTGACCCTGACATACAGATCAGTGCTTTCATCGCTCGGCCCGGATATTATCAACGGTGTTCTTGCTTCATCAATAAGAATGGAGTCAACTTCGTCGACGATAGCGTATCTGAGTTCTCTCTGAACATAATGTGAAATGTCATACTTCATATTATCTCTGAGATAGTCAAATCCGAATTCACTGTTAGTTCCGTAAGTTATATCACATCCATAAGCGATTCTTCTATCTCTTGTACTCATTCCGTTTGTGATAGTTCCGACACTGAGCCCGAGAAATCTGTATATCTGTCCCATCCATTCCGCATCTCTGGATGCAAGGTAATCATTTACCGTGACAAGGTGGGCGCTTTTTCCTTCAAGTGCGTTCAAATACAAAGCAAGTGTTGCAACAAGCGTTTTTCCCTCACCGGTCTTCATTTCTGCAATTTTACCCTGATGCAGAACTATTCCGCCTATCATCTGAACATCGTAATGCCTCATTCCCAGAACTCTTGATGAAGCTTCCCGGACAACTGCAAAAGCTTCAGGAAGCAGCTGGTTAAGTGTTGCTCCGTTGGCAAGCCGCTGTTTAAATTCAAGGGTTTTAAGCATTAACTGATCGTTACTCAAAGGTTTCATCGAACTTTCGAGATCATTTATTCTTGTAACAACATGTGCGATCGATTTTAAATAACGATCGTTTTCAGTTCCAAAAATCTTTTTGACAACATATTTGAACATTCGGGAACTCCACAAAAATGGGAACAGTGATAAAATTAAAGCTTAAAAAGACCGCCGAGTTTTGTTTTTGCATCTATCTCGTCACTTCCGTCCTCGCCTTCGTCTTTAACAAATTCAAAGGATGAGCAGAAGTTGGTTTTGTCTCTTTCCCTGATAAATGACCTTGCATCTTCACGGCATTCATTGGTGTAGCCTTCATCGTGGAATTTGCAGTTCATGCAGCAGTGAAGGTCGGCGTAGCAGTGAGGACATACATCCTGCCTTCCGACTTTTCCTCTGATGTCTTCAATTTCTTCATCAAGTGATTTCTTGCAGTTGTGACAAATATAAACCGACATTTGCTCCTCCTAAAAAACAGTCCGCACATAATATAATTGCAGGGCTTTAAAAATCAATATCTGATTTCAATAATCCGAAAAGAAGGTTGTCGGAGTAACTGCCGTTCTTGTAACAGAAATTTCTCTGCCGCCCTTCAAGTTTGAACCCGTTATTTTCCATGATCTTTCTTGATCCTGTATTGCCGCTCATGCAATTGCCGTTCAGCCGGTATGCGTTCAGTTTGTTGAATCCGTAATCTATAAGGAATTTCAGTGATATATCGCCATAACCCTGTTTCCAGAACGGCTCATCGATTGTATATCCGACTGTGTAGCATCCCGGGTTGTAGCTGTTCGAGACAAGTGCACAGTTCCCGATAAACAGATCCCCTTTTCTGACAATGAAAACATGATCCTCGGGCATTTCGTGTTTTTTCAGCGATTTATTTATGGAGTCAATTAACGGAACAAAATATTCTTCAGTCTCCTCTTTTGTGTTAGGACCAAAGAAAACATGTTCGCATACTGCCGGATTTTTAAGCATTTCAAGCAGATCTGTCAGATCGCTGTGTTTTATGTAAGTAATCGTAATATCTCTAATTTTAAATCGTGTCTTCATTTGAAATTCCTTTTATGCACTTCACCTCTATTGTATGAGAAAAAGATTCCGATGATACATAACACCGTAAAAAGAGTGAAGGAGATATTGATACTGCTGATAAACTGAAATTGATTTTCAGGGGTGATTTTTGATCCGCCGAGAAAGATGGAAAAGATCAGCGTCGTTATTCCGATACTTAAAATCTGTCCGATCACCCTCATTGTGCTGACAGTTGCTCCGCCGACTCCGGAATGATTTTTGTCAACTGAGTGCATAACGGCATTTGTGTTCGGTGATGAAAAAAGAGCAAATCCGCTTCCAAGCAGGATCAGGGCTGTCATAACAAAATAAATCGAAGAACCCGGACTTAAAAAGCAGAAAAAGAAAAGACCGGCGGCAGTTATTCCCATTCCGGTACTTGCGAGAATCCTTGGTTCGATCGTATCTGAAAGTTTTCCTGTTATTGGTGAAAAAAATGCTTGAATAAGTGGCTGTATAAGAAGTATCGAGCCTGCTTTTTCTGGCGTTAAACCCTTGATATTCTGAAGGAAAAGGCTCATGAGAAAACTGGTTGCAAAGGTTGCGCAATAATTGATAAGTGCCGCAATATTTGAATAGGTAAAAGCTTTATTTCCTTTAAACAGGAACAGTCCGCTGAAAAAAATTCCGGGATTTCTTAAAATGCCCCGGGTCTGTACGGTGACAGAATTTTTTAAATAGGCGGCAGAAAGAAAAATTACAGGCAGTCCAATCGGCAGAGAGATCAGAAAAATGCTTTCCCAGCCAAAAAAATGTGTAAGCAATCCGCCGAGAAAAGGACCTGCCGAAAGTCCGATATAAACGCTTGCAGTATTAATTCCAAGTGCAGCACCCCGTTTTTCAGGCGGAAAAATATCAGTAAGGATCGCAATACTCGTTCCAAAAAGCATTGCAGACCCGATGCCCTGAACAGCTCTGAAAAAGATCATCATCGGAAAGTTAAGTGAAAATCCGCATAAAAGTGCGCTCAAAGTAAAAAGAATGAGTCCTGTTGTAAACACTTTCTTTCTTCCGTAAATGTCGCTTATCCTTCCCATCGGCAGGATCAAAATAACGGTTGAGATCATATAGGCAAGAGATATCCAGCCCAGAGATACGGCATTAAGGTCGAATTTTTCTGCAATGGCGGGAAGAGCGATATTTGTTGCAGACCCTGAAAAAGCTGTGAGAAAAGTGGCTCCTGCCGTTACAATAATTCCGATAGTTTTCAATTTGAGAGAGCCGGTTTCCGGTGAGGTTTTATAATCCTGCATTTGTAAAAATATGATTTCTCATGGTTTCGGCACTGAAAGCTGTTGTAACATGTCCTTTTTCAACTATTACAAGAGGATGTCCTTCATAGCATTTGCTGTGTTCTTCCAGATTGATATACTGGTCGTATCTGCCAAGAAGAGGAAAAAGATTTTTATTTTTGTTTTCCATGAACTTTTCATCAAAATTAACGATCTGTCTGAGTTTTTCGGGATTCTGCAGCACAAGTTCGCTTGCAAGATTTTTAAAAATGGACTGATAAAAAACAAGCTCAAATGAAGAGCTGGCAAGAAGAGGAATATATTTGTCAGCAGTGTTGAAAAATGCCCGGTGGAGGTTTGTCACAAATCCGCCGAAACTGATGCCTGAAACAATAATGGGTTTTGTAACTTCGGGTTTTAACTGGGAAATTATATTTTCAACAAGAACTGCCATAACTGACAATGCAGATGTGAAATTTCCAAGTTCAGTCATTTTTCTCTGATATTCGCTCACCGGAATTGTATGCATTGGAGAGCACAAAGCGATGAGATTCGCTTCAACCGGATCGTTTGTGTTTAAAAAGACCTTGAAAAAAGTGTTTCTTGCAAACCTTCTTATTTTAAAGGGTTTTTCGCTGTTACCGTGGTGATAAATAAAAGTAGGATAGTCGTTGCCGAGCCATCTCACAACTTTGAAAGCCGGATTCATTATTCCCTGCGGAGTCTGAGCCTCAACTTCATACAACCCTTCTCCGTTTATAACCGGGACCTTGAGTGAAATTGTCCTGATAAGCTCTTCAAAAGGCAGACTTTCGATGCTTTTGCTGAAAATACGCCTTTTCCCGGAAACCAGTTTCATCAAGTGAACTATCGCCCGGTCAATAAAAATGTGAATATTCATGATCAACCTCCTAAAATGCGTTTAAATTCTACACTGATTTA
>DAOQAY010000019.1:0-29336 GCA_035354435.1 bacterium | reverse complement strand
ACAAATATATTAGCAGGAATTTTTATGGAGGGTGCTATGAAAAAGCTCTATATCATTCTGGCTGTTGTTTTTGTTTGTATTTCCGTTGCTCTTATTTATTTTGGAAATACTTCTTCAAATCCTGATGATGCAACCATCAGGGAAAAGATAAGATTAAATATTAAAGAAAAGGGGTTGATTAGACCAGACAGAGTATTCGGCGCTCAGAAAATACACAAACAGATGGATAAAGATGCGATTAAAAGAATGATCATGATAAGAAACAAGGACAAAAAACTGAAAATTGATAAAGAAAACAATTCCACAGAAGAACAGAAAAAAACTCAGCCGGTTGAATCTGCAGAAAAACAAGAAAAGAAATAACATGTCTGAAATGATAATTGGATCTCGGAGAAGAAAATGAACGAAAACAATCATGTTGTCCAGCCTGTTGATGAAAATGAGATTATTTTAAAAAAGAAAGAGAAGATAAGGTTATTGAAAGAAGAGGGTATTCACCCGTATTCAAACAGTTATAAGCCTGCAAATTCAATAAGTGAGATAATCGAATACTGCAAAAAAATGACTAAAGAGGATCTTGAAAAAACCGGTAAAGATCTAAAATTTTCAATAGCAGGCAGAATAATGTTCCTGAGAGTGATGGGAAAACTCGCTTTTGCCAATATTAAAGATGAAACGGCAAATCTTCAAGTCGTTTTTGCGAAGGATTTTCTTAAAGACGGTTTTGACAGATTCAAGAAGTCATTTGATGTCGGCGATATTGTCTGGGTTGAAGGCGAGGCATATATAACAAGAACCGGCGAGTTTTCGATACTTGTGCATAAAACGGAACTCCTGACAAAGAATGTGCGCCCGCTTCCTGAAAAATTTCATGGGCTTACAGATAAAGAGCTTCGATACAGACAGAGATATCTCGATCTTATTATGAACGATGAAGTTAAGAAAACATTCAGAAAAAGAGTTCAGATAGTAAGTTTTATCAGAAATTATATGGATAATGCCGGATTTCTTGAAGTCGAAACACCGATGATGCACCCTCTGGTGAGCGGTGCGGCTGCAAAACCTTTTATTACACACCACAATGCTCTTGATATGCCTCTTTACATGAGGATCGCACCGGAATGTTATTTGAAAAGACTTCTTGTGGGCGGTCTGGGCAAAGTTTATGAGATCAACCGGAATTTCCGTAACGAAGGTATGGACATAAAGCACAATCCTGAATTCACAATGATGGAATTTTACTGGCCTTATGCAACATATGAAGATCAGATGGACTTTACTGAAAAAATGATAAGCGACCTTGCAATGGCAGTAAACGGTTCGACACAGGTCGAATATCAGGGCAAAGTTATTGATTTTACTGCACCTTGGAAAAGAATGACTATCGAGCAGAGTCTCATTGAAGGCGGAATATGCACGGTTGAACAGCTTCTATCGAGGGATGCGCTGGCTGAGATCGCTCTTGAAAAAGGGATATCAAAAGATGCAACAGCAAAAATGAGCCGGTTTAAGATCATGATGGAGCTTTTTGATAACTGCATCGAAGAAACTCTCTGGAATCCGACATTTATTATGCGCTATCCGACTGAAGTAAGTCCTCTTTCCAGAAGAAATGACGAAAACCCTGAATATTCCGACAGGTATGAGCTATTTATAGCAGGTCGTGAAATAGCCAACGCTTTCAGCGAATTGAATGATCCTCAACAGCAGTTTGAAGCTTTTTCAACGCAAGTCGAGGCAAAAAAGGCGGGTGACGATGAAGCGATAGATATGGATAATGACTATATAAGAGCTCTGGAATACGGAATGCCTCCTGCTGCCGGTCAGGGCATAGGAATAGACAGGCTTGTTATGCTTTTCACGGATTCTGCAAGTATCAGAGATGTGATACTGTTTCCTCAAATGAGACCTGAGAAGTGAAGGCTGAATCTTTCATAGGTTTCAGATATCTCTGGAATACAAGGAGAACAAGATTCCTTAGTGTTATCACGCTTATATGTATTGCCGGCATAATGATAGGTGTTGCCGCATTGATCTGTGTGCAATCGGTAATGGACGGTCTTCAGAATCACATGAAAAAGACCATTCTCGGCGCAAAGACCCACATTTCTGTCCAGATGGATGGCGGAGATATACACGATGCCGAGGCTCTGAGAAAAAAAATTCTCGGAATGAATGGTGTTTCCGGTGCTACACCGATGATCTCAAGAGAAGTTATAATTTCTTCAAATGATGAAATGCTTGGTGCTGTTTTTAACGGAATAGATCCTTTGTCCGCAGGTACGGTGCTTCTTTTTCCTTCACAGATCACAACCGGCTCGATGGAATGTCTTGAACAGCCGTCAACTTGTCCTGAAATATTGAAAAGAACGATGGCCTCGCCATCAAAACTGCTTGATGACGATTTCAAAGGTGACACAAAGAAAAATATGCCGGGAATCGCGATTGGGACGGAGCTTGCAAAATTTTACGGACTTGAAATGGGAGATCCGATCAAGATCATAAGTCCTGTCGGCGGAGGGATGAGCCCTGCCGGACCAGTTCCTCTCATAAGAACATTTCAGGTCGCTGCGATCTTTTTCAGCGGGTTGTACGAATATGATCTCAACTATGTCTATGTTTCGATAAATACGGCGCATGATTTTTTTTCAACTGGAGGGGCGGTCGACTCAATAGGAATAAAGCTGAAAAATGTTTATGAAGCCGATGATATTTCCACCTCACTGAGGAAAGAGCTGGGTGAAAAATATATCGTAAGTAATTGGAAACAGATGAACAAACAGCTTTTCGGAGCTTTGCAGATGGAAAAGATCGTCTGGTTTCTGATACTCGGATTCATAATTCTTGTTGCCGCTTTCAATATTGTTTCAGCCCTTATCATGCTTGTAATGGGAAAGAAAGAGGAGATCGCTATTCTGAGAGCTGTAGGGTTCAATTCGCGGTCTGTTATGAAAATATTCATGCTGGATGGAATTGTGATAGGTTCCACCGGTACTGCGGCAGGTATGATAACAGGTTATTTCGGCTGTATTTTTATAAACGGTATTTCTATCGGACTGGCTCAGGATGTCTATTATATTGATAAAATTCCGGTAGATATGTCGATCGGAACTTTTGCAGTAGCAGGCTTAGGGTCGATGATCCTCACGATTATTGCAACGGTATATCCCGGAGCAAAAGCGGCCCGTGTGAATTCTTCAGAGGTGCTCAGACATGAGTGAGTTTATAAGATTTATCGCTACAAGATATCTGATAAAAGGAAGAAAAAAAGGTGCGATAAGCCTTATATCATTAATCTCTGTTTCAGGTCTTGCTCTTGGTGTCGCGGCTCTGATAACGGTTCTTTCTGTCATGGACGGGTTTCTTATCCAGATGAAAAAAACCGTATTAAATTCAACATCCCATGCAAATATATACAAATTGCTCGGAGATTTTGACAACTATGATGAAATGTCAGAAAAAATATCAAAAATAAATGGAATAAAAGGAATCAGTCCGGTTGTTTTCAATGAAGTCCTTATTTCATCCGGAAGAGAAATTACAGGAGCTTTGTTGAACGGAGTAGATTCAAAGACCTATTATAAAGTCGCAAATATCCCTGAAATGATGATAAAAGGAAATTTCGGCTGCCTTGACCCTGAAAAACTCTGTTCCGGCAGGAACAATAAGACCGAACATGAAAAGAATGTCGATGATTTTCTCGGTGAAAAGGATTCTTCAATTCCACCGGTCATTATAGGTTCGGGTATAGCTTCGAAATTGAAAGCTGATATAGGTTCAGTTATTACGGTCGTAGGTTCGAAAGGAAAAAAGACAAGGACTGAAGAATCAGCACCGGTGAGCAGAAATTTTAAAGTTGCGGGTATTTTTGATACCGGGCTTTATGACTACGATTCGAGATATCTTTATGCCGGAATAACGGATGTGCAGAATTTCCTTGAGATCGGACGCAATACCAGCTTCCTTTCTATCAGAGTTGAAAATATAGATCAGATCAAGGATATAACTGAAATGGTAATGAATGAAACAGGCGGCTTTCCTTATGCTGTACAGGACTGGGAGGAGATGCACAAAACCACTTTCAGGTTTCTGGAACTTCAGAAAATAGTCATGTTCGTCATTCTCATTTTTATAATACTTGTAGCGTCTTTCGGCATAATCACAACGCTGATAATGCTTGTAATAAGCAAAACAAGAGAGGTTTCAGTACTCAGGGCTCTTGGTGTGAAAAGAAGTACGATAGCAGGTATTTTTATGTTCGACGGTTTTATTATAGGTCTTGCAGGAACTGTTCTGGGAGCTTTGCTGGCTGTTGCGGCCTGTCTGATTCTGAAACAGATCAATTTTCCGCTGAGCAAGGAAATATATTTCTTTTCTACGCTGCCTGTCGAAATGTCAGTGTTCAGCTTTCTTTCGGTCTCTCTGTCATCCCTGCTGATCTCAGTGATTGCAACACTTTACCCATGTATTAAGGCTTCAGGAATAACCCCTGTGGAGGGACTCAGATATGAATAACGAATTTATTCTAGTTATGGAAAATGTTAAAAAAAGCTATTCCATCGAAGGTCACAGGATTGATGTGCTCAAAGGGGTAGATCTTTCAATAAAAAAGGGCGAGCGGCTTTCTCTTACAGGAAAAAGCGGTGCAGGTAAATCAACTCTGCTGAATATAATTGCCACACTGGAAAGACCTGATGGCGGGAAGATTCTGCTTGACGGGCTTAGTCCGCAGACATTGAATGATGCAAAGATGAGCAGTTTCAGAAATCGTCAGATAGGAATAGTTTTCCAGTTCCACCATCTGCTTCCGGAATTTACAGCTCTTGAAAATGTTGCGATACCGCTGATGATACAGATTTCAAAGAAAACGGCTTTTGCCAGAGCAAAAGATATGCTGGGAAGAGTGGGGCTTATTGAAAGACTGAACCATAAACCGGCAGAACTCTCAGGCGGAGAACAGCAGCGAGTTGCTATTGCAAGAGCCGTTGTTACAGAGCCTTCCATGCTTCTTATGGATGAACCGACAGGAAATCTGGACAATGACACAGGAAAAATGATAATAGAACTCATTCTTTCCATTGCTCAGGAAAGAACTTTGACCACTCTGTTTGTTACCCATAACAGAGTTTTTGCCACTGAGATGGGAAGAATAATTGAGCTGAAAGACGGAGTTATCCATAATTCATGAATAAATTAACAAGACTGACAGTGCTTATCGTTTCCGCATTTTTTTATGTCAATATCTGGGCTTTGACAATAGATAAAGTTGAGGTCGAAGGTAACATAAGAACGGAAATTTCAGTTATTACACAACCTTTTTCTGTAAAAAATGAATTTTCGGAAGAAGAAATTGATAAAATATTGAAAGAAGTTATCGAACTGAATATTTTTCAGGATATTTCGATAACTTACGACGATCCTACAAAGACACTAAAGGCTAAAGTAGTTGAATTTCCTATCATTTCTTCCGTCAATTTCAGCGGTAATAAAAAAATAGACCTGGATGACATTAAAGAAGTAGTAACGGTCAAGAAGAATGAACTTCTGGATACGGCAAAGATAAGTCGCAATATTTCCAGCATAATGGATCTTTATCGCGACAAAGGTTTTCTTATGGCTGTTGTAAATGCTGACACAAAGATAGATGAAAAGAAAAGGGAAGTCACCGTTGAGTTCAAGATAACTGAAGGTAAAAAGAGCAGGATCAAGAAGATAACAATAGTGGGAAACAAAAATCTGGAAGAATCTTACATTAAATCGAATCTGAACACTCAGGAAGATGGGCTGTTTTCATATTTTCAGGATGGCGGCTATAAAAAGCAGCAGCTTGAAGAAGATGTTGCCAGAATAATGTATTTCTACAATGATGAAGGTTATGTAAATGTTAAAGTAAACAAGCCTGTCTTGACGATTTCTCCTGATAAGAAGGATATTTACATTACTTTTGTCGTTAACGAAGGGCTTAGATATAAAATAGGGAATCTTTCCATAAGCGGCGATCCTCAGGACAATGGAAAAATACCTGATCTGAAATTCACGCAGAAAAAAGGTGAATGGTACAAACACACTTATCTGATAAGAGATGTGGAGAGGATAAAAGCTCTTTACGGTGATGAAGGGTATCCTTTTGTAAATATCTATCCTGACAGAAAGCTTGATGACAAAAACAGAATAGTCGATCTTGATTTTGTTATCCAGAAAGGACAGAAATGTAAAATTGAAAGGATCGACCTAGCTGGGAATGACAGATCCAGAGATAAAGTCATCCGAAGAGAGATCGTGGTTTATGAAGGCGAGCTTTACAGCTACACCGGACAGAAAAGAAGTGAAGAAAGGATAAAAAGAACCGGTTTTTATGATGAAGTGAAAATTGAAATAAAAGAAGGAAGTGCTCCGGATAAAGTAAAACTTCTCGTTACCGTTAAAGAAAGAAAGAGCGGCACATTCAATGTCGGAGCCGGTTTTTCAACTTTTGAAAGCTTTGTGTTCAATGCAAAGATCGATCAGAATAATTTTCTGGGATATGGTCAGAACATGAGTCTTTCCGGACAGATAAGCAAAATAAAAAGAGAGCTGAGCCTGAGTTTCTATGAACCTTACTTTTTTGATTATGATCTTTCCTTCAGCGCAACTTTCTTCTACAGATATCTCAATTATGATTCAGATATGTATGAGTATTATGCCGATTACAGCCAGAACAGCTATGGATTCAGTCTGACATTCGGTGTTCCGTTCTGGACATATTTCAGAACATATTTCGGATACAGATTAAGCATGGTTGACATTAACGGTTCAACAGAAAATCAGATGGCAAGGCTTTACCGGGATCTTTTTACATCTTCAATCGAGTTTATGCTTTCGGTAGATACAAGAAACGACAGGCAGTTTGCCTCGAAGGGTATTTACAGCACCGGCAGTATTGAAGTGGCACCGAGATTCCTCGGCAGCGATGAGGATATTCTCAAGCTTGATTTTAATTTCCGTTTTTATCAGGAGCTTTTCTGGGGTATAGTTTTTAAAACCAACCTTGAAATGGGTTATAATATCCATCTTCAGAACGAATCCCTGCCTTTCTCTGAGAGATTCAGGCTTGGCGGTATGTTCAGCTTAAGAGGTTATCCGTTCTACTCAATAGGTCCTACTCATGATGGAAGTGATACAGATTACAATGTTCCGACGAACGGCAAAGATCCTGTCAGCGGCACATCCCCGTATGTTATCGGCGGAGACAAGAAATTTGTGATGAACAATGAACTTGAAATACCCATTGTGAAAGCAATGAGACTTAATTTTGTAGCGTTCCTGGATGTCGGAAACGCATGGGCGAAAAATGAAAATATGTTTTACATCAACACTACAAAATTTGACAAATATAATCTTCCACTGGGTATGTTCTGGAGTGCAGGATTCGGCGTGAGATGGGTTACTCCTATCGCACCGCTTTCCTTTGAGTGGGGATTCCCGCTTACCCCGAGACCGGGAGATCCGAAGTTCCAGTTTGAATTTAATATAAAGAATTCTTTTTAAGGAGGAGGGTGTTATGAAATTAAGAATGTTGGTGACTCTTTTTGTACTTATGAGCGTTATTCCCGTATATGCTCAGAAAATCGCAGTGGTTGACATGAAAAAAGTATGGGAAAGTTCAAAGGAAATAGAAGTAGAAAAAAAGAAAATGGAAGGTATGCTCAAGAAGAGTCAGGATGTTTTAAAAGCCAAGGAAAATGAATTAATACAGCTTCAGGAAAGGGCAAAGAAAGAAGCCCCGATGGCTACTGAAGAGGCAAAAAGAGCAATGGCTGAGGAATATCAGAAGAAAATGCTTGAACTTCAGCAGATGTATCAGGAAAAACAGAAAGATCTTCAGGATAAGGATACGAAAGCTCAGGCAGATTTTGTCGAAAAGGTGAAAAAGATTGCAATGAAGATTGCGATTCAGAAAGGATACGAGCTTGTTCTTGCTAAAGAGCAGGTGCTTTACAGTGATGACAAGTTTGATATTACAAAGCTTGTTGTAGCCGAGGTTAACAAATAGTTGAGAGCTTTCGCGGTCCTTTCTTCCAATTGTGCAGGGCGGCAGGCTCTTCTTGCTGAAAACGGACTCTCTCTTTATATCCGTTATGATGATGTGGATTTTCTTTTTGATACCGGAGCAGGTTCTCTTTTTGCGGATAATGCCGAATTCATGAGCCTGCCATTACACAAAATTGAATTTGCCGCCATTTCTCACAAACACGAAGATCACTGTGGCGGGCTGCCTTTTTTAAGCCAGATATTCTCAATGATTTCGGGACAATGTGATGTGTTCTGTCCAGTAGATTTTGAGTTTCCTCCAGTACCTGCTTTAAGACAGCGTCCAATAAGTGAAAATTGCGAAATAATTTCAGGAATCAGAGCAGTTGTTACAGAATCAGTGATTTCGGAAGAAATTGTGAAAGAAGTTTCAATTTTAGCAGGTGAGACTCTTTTCACCGGCTGTTCTCATGCAGGAATTTCAAAAATATTAAGTGAAGCGGTAAAATCAGGACCGGTAAAAACAATAGCCGGCGGACTGCACAATTTTAATGAGTCGGATTCAGAAATGAAAAAAAATGCACAATCAATTGCAGATCTTGGAATAAAAAAGTTGATAGTGCTTCACTGTTCCTCAGTAAAATCAATAAGATCTTTTGAAGATTGCGGAATTGAAGTTAAGACGGGATGTGTCGGAAACAGCTTCAATTTCTGAAGGATTCCTTTTAATTAAATCTCTGGACATTTTCTATGTTGAAAATATAATCATTGAGTGTGTTTAATGTTTAAATAAACAAAGAGGTGAAATTATGAAATCGTTTATAATGATAATTGTTTTAAGCCTGTTTATTGTCTCATGTGAAGGGGGGATAAAAAGATTTATTGTTGCCGACAATGAAAATAATGCCGATAATGAAATTCAAACGGATGATGATTCCGGAAACACAGGAAATACCGGTGATACAGGAAACACCGGGAATACTGGAAATACCGGCGATACAGGTGATACTGGAAACACGGGAAATACAGGTGACACAGGCGACACAGGCGATACGGGAAATACTGGGAACACTGGTGATACAGGAAATACTGGCAACACAGGGGATATTGGTGACACTGGGAATACAGGTGACACTGGGAATACAGGAAATACAGGCGACACAGGCGACACAGGCGACACAGGCGACACCAGTCCTGATTACACTTGTGAACAGATTGTTGACTGTGCCACAGGATGTGCCGGTGATTATGAATGTCAGACGGCTTGTTATAATTTAGGCAGTACTCAGGGAAAGAGTGATTTTGATACTTTTTATACCTGTGCCTCAAATGCAGGATGCACGGTTCTTTCCGGAGATCAACAGTATCTATGTCTCATAAATAACTGTTACTCTCAGGCTGAAACATGCGGTGTTGCGATGCCTGACTGTTCTGCAAGTGACTGTACAACGCCTGATGCAATGAAATGTTCTGATGATGCTTTAGGTATGGAAATGTGTTCACAGTTTACCGACGGTTGTTATTACTGGACCGAATCTCAGTCATGTGATGAAAATTATGTATGCATAATTTCCAGCAGCGCTCCGTTATGTGTTACTTCTGTAAAGGATATTGTGGCCGGTGATGCCAGTACTAATTCTGAAAAGGATGATGTTTTCAGGGGAAACGAGTTTGTCTGCACACATAATGCAACAATTCAGAGCTTTGAAATATATCTTGATCCTACTTATGATATGGGTGGGGACACTCCGATAACATTCGGCATTTATGAAAAACAGACAGATGGTTCGTGGATCAATATCTATAATAAAGGTATAACTGTAGAAAATATGTATCAGGATGCGCAATATTATTCAACTGGTAGTATATCGATCAATATTGAAAACGGGAAAAGTTACGCGATGGGAGCAATGTGGAGCAGAAAATGCAGATATTATACCAGAAATACAACTGGTCAGGTTGTAAATTTTGGTTCTCAAGTACAGGCGCTGAAAAAAGACAACACAAATAGCATGCCGACGACTCTTGATAATGATACCGGAACAATCAGGATGACGGTCACATCAATTCTCAGGTAATATGAGCTTTAATCTTACGACTTTTATGTTTTTCATCATTTCGATCTCTGTAATTTTCGGATTTAACCAGCTTAATTTTATACAAATACCCTTTTCTGTTGTTTCAATCATAGGACTAACGACATTTATAATCTGCTGGAAATTTAATAAAAGCAGAGCCGGATTCATGACACTTCTTATTATAGGAATCTTTTTCAACAGTTTGAAAATTCCTTTTTTTCATGCTCAGGACGGACTGTTTATGTTGTTGATATCATTCAATGTTCTGCTGCTTGCGATTTTTAAGGAAAAGGGCGTTTTTTCAGTTCACGGTTTAAAAAAGATCGGTTATTTTCTGATACAGCTTTTTGCAGTCTATTTAATTGCATTAGCCAATATGAATTTTATAAATTCATTCCGAGATTATTTTACAATTGCCTTGATATTTCTGACCTTTCCAGTTTTAAAATCGGTATTTTTTGATAAAGATCATAGTCTGAGCGCTGCGCTTGGTTCAATTTTAGCGATAGTCATTACTGCCTCAATAAACACCGATATCAACGGATTGCAGTGTGCGGCTTCTTTTGTGATAATTTTAGCCGGAGTGATATTCTCAGTATATTCAACATCTTATATTGATGAACTCACGGCGCTTCCCGGAAGAAGGGCATACAATGAATGCTGTGCCCAGCTGAGTTCTCTTTATACGATAGCCATGACAGATATTGATCACTTTAAGAATTTCAATGATACATACGGTCATGATACCGGTGATGAGGTTCTTAAACTTGTGGCGAAGATAATTTCCACAGTTGGAGGCGGAGGTAAAGCATACCGTTTCGGAGGAGAAGAGTTTGTGATAATCTTTGACGGAATTGAAAAAGAGCAGTCGGTTGAATTTCTTGAGGAAATAAGGTGTGAACTTGAAAAAACACCGTTCACGGTACGCAACAAGGAAACCCGTTCAAAATATGAAAAAACAGGAAAAAGAACGAAAACAGAAGCGGCAAAAACAGTAAATATAACCATGAGCATAGGTGCCGCTGATTCAAAAAAAGATATAAATTATGAAAAAGTTCTGAAAAAAGCCGACACTGCACTTTATAAAGCCAAAAATGCCGGAAGAAACCGGGTGGTGATTTAATGAATGAATTAAGAATCTTTCTTATAATTTTTGTCTTGTGCGGGCAAAATCTTTTTGCTGACTACTTATTTGAAAGAGATCTTGTGGTTATTGGAAGAAATCCGGCTGCACTGAAAACTTTCTTTTCCGTTGAAGCCGATTCAATGCTTATTGTCAATGAGTTGCAGACGAATTCTTCTTTCCAAATGGAGACAAATTATCCTGATAAATTTAAAATGCTTCAGAAAATGGATAAAAATATTTTCCAGGGCGCATCAATTCAGAATTTGAAGCCCGTTGAAGGCGGCGTTGTTATTACCATTGAATTTGCAGGGAAAATTGAGAAAATATTTTCAAAAACAGTTGTTCTTGCCGAAAATACGCAACTTGGAAAAGCTTTAATTGAAAAAGAATATCAGTCAGGATCATTTCAGAGGTTCTTTAAAGAATGTTATGAAGATTTCAGAGTTGTAGAACCTGCTGAAAATATCTTTCTTGCTAATCCGGAGACTTTTTTTGTTACAGAAGAAAGGAACCCTGAATTAGTTGTCGGAATGATGGTTTCGAATCTGGTGACAAACAGGTTAAACGGCAAAACCTGCATTTTTCAGGATGGAATAAGTATCGGTGGTATTCCCACTGAAAAAACAATGAAATATATCTCACAATTAAAGCCGAAAATGTTCGGTCTGGTTGGAGACAAATCAGATCTTGACTGGATCAGAACGGAAGAAAACACCGGGAACCTGCATTATAAATTTGAAAGATTTTTCGGTTCATGGTCATTTGAATTCCTCAAAAATCTTAAAGATGAAGATATAAACAATATTGATATGCTGGGCTATTGTCCGCAGTTTAATGAAATTTCTGAAGAGCTATGGGCTGAAAGGATCAATTTTTTAAAGGAACGATTTAAGGACAAAAAGCTGCTGGTCGGGCCTTGTGTCGATCTTTACGGCACGATAAATCAGAAAACGAATTCAGCAGATTATACCGGCTTTGAACTTAAAAATGAAAAGATAGGTAAATACCTTCGGGGAGATTATGATAGTTATATTGAGAACACCTTAAACCATAGAGATGAAATAGGTGTTTTCATAACTTATTACGAAAAGGTCTTTAATGCTGAAGAGTTTACGGCGGCAGCAAAAAAAATTATGCTGGATGGACATTTGTTCGGAGTCACCACAAATCCAGACAATTATTTTCTGTTTGAACTTATGTATCAGAATTCATGCAGAAAAGTTGCCGAATATAAGGATTCTCTATAGATTGCCCGCTATATTTTTAAAGATTTAATATTAGTTGTGTAAACTTTTAAAAAACACTTCCGCCGATGAATTCTCTAATTATGGAGTTAGGCGGGATGCTTGCTGCATCAATCTCTTCGAAATAAGATAAAAACTTAATAAATCTCTTTACTTCTCTATATTCCGGAACATCTTTGGAAATTTCACAAAGTAGCGGTTCGGCATATTTTTTCAGGATACTGAATTCATATACAAGGCTTGAATTGAACATGATGTCGGCATTTTCCTGATACGGAAAAATATTCTTTTCTTCGCCTTTTCTGACCATTGGCCATCTTCTCAAGGTTTCAAGCGGTCCGTGGTTTCTGAATTGATTGTCTCTGACCATTCTTCTTAGCAATCTGCCGTCTGTTGTCGGAATTCTATTGTGATTATCAATGTTTAAGGCGGTAAGAGCGCTTACATAGATTCTATAAATACTCTGCTTGGGCACATTGAGATAAAGATCAGGGTTAAGTCCGTGAATTCCTTCAACAACAAGAACTCCATTTTCCGGCAGGACAAGTTTTTTGCCGCTTTTTAAACTCTTTCCGGTCTTAAAATCATACACCGGAAGTTCAACTTCATGCCCTTTCATAAGTGTCTCCAGATTTTCGTTGAAAAGCTGAATGTTGATGGCCGAAATAGACTCAAAATCATGCAGACCGTTCTTATCAACAGGTGTTTTATCTCTGTCAATAAAATAGTCATCAAGAGAAATCAGAAAAGGTTTCAATCCATTCACTCTGAGCTGGACTGCAAGCCTGTTAGCTGTTGTAGTTTTTCCGCTGGAACTCGGACCGGCCATCGAGACCACCTTAATGACCCTTTTTCTCCTGAATATCTGGTCGGCGATCTCAGCAAGTTTCTTTTCATGAAGTGATTCACTCAGAAGAATAAGATCTCTGCTTTTTCCATTTCTTATAAGATCATTAAGTTTCGCACAGTTATCCATTTCAAGGATGTCAAGCCACTGTGAATGTTCTCTGATGATGTTAAAATATTTAGGACTGTCTTTAAAAGCAGGCATGATGTCGGTATTTGAAGGGTCAGGAGCAACGATGATTATTCCGTTGTTGTAATAAATTAATTGAAATCTGTTCACATATGAAGTTGAAGGAACAAGATATCCGTAAAAATATTCTGTAGTGGAATTTAACATATAAACACTTGTAGTCTTGCTTTTCCGTACTTTAAACAAATTCACCTTGTCCATCTGACCCTGTTTTCTGAACTCTTCAATCGCAGCCCATGTTGGAACTTTCCTTCTGAGAAAAGGCAGATCGGCCTTAACGATTTCTTTCATTCTTGATTCTATGCGCTCAACTTCATTCGCCTCTATCCATTCGAGTCCTTCAAACCAGCAGTAATATCCGTTACCTATGCTGTATTCAATGTGAAGGATGGAATGTGGAAATATCTCTGACGAAGCCTTTATCAGAATAAAAAAAACGCTTCTCAAATAGAAAAGATAACCGTCTTTATCCCGGATAGTTATGAACTGAAGCTCACCGCCGCACTCACATTCTTTCCTGAGCTCACACAGTTCATTGTTATAAACAGCACCTACGATCTGAGAATCGTGTTTTTTTTCATATTTCCCTGCAAGTTCAAGCAAATTCGTTCCCGGTTTGAGTTTTTCATCGACTGTGCTGCCATCGGGGAAAGTGATCTTTATTGAAAAAAAGTTCATTTTGAGTTTCCTCGGAATTAAAGGTGTCTGAAGCTTCTTGTTCCGGTAAAAACCATAGCAATTCCCAGTTCATTGCAGGCAGAAATAGAATCAGAATCTCTTACTGATCCGCCCGGTTGTATTATTGCGGTTATTCCGGCTTCGGAAGCTTTATCGACACAGTCCCTGAATGGAAAGAATGCGTCACTGGCAAGCACACATCCTTTAACAGGCGAGGCAGCTTTTTTAATTGCTATCTCAAGAGCGTCGATTCTTGACATCTGGCCTGCACCGATTCCCACAGTTGCTCCGTTACGGGAAAGAAGAATGGCGTTGCTTTTCACATGTTTGACAAGATTTTGTGCGAAAAGAAGTTCGCGGATCTGGTCTTTTGAAGGCTTTTTGTCAGTTACGAACTGGAGATCAGCCTCGGTAACGATTTTTCTGTCGGCATCTTCTATCAGCAGTCCGCCTGATATTTTCTTAAATTCGCAATCCATTTCTTTGTTTCTTGCAAAACTGCCGGCTTCAATGATCCTGATGTTCTTTTTCTTTTTGATTATATCGAAAGATTCCTCATCATAGGAAGGTGCAATCACCGCTTCAACGAACAATTCCGATATCATTGCGGCAGTTTCAGGATCAAGCTTTCTGTTAACAGCTATTATTGATCCGTAAGCACTCACCGGATCGCATTCAAGAGCTTTTTTATAAGCTTCAGAAAGGTTTTTTCCTATTGCGGCTCCGCATGGATTTGTGTGTTTTACTATTGCCACAGCAGGTTCGTCAAAATCGGAAACGATGTTCTTCGAACTTTCAAGGTCCATATAATTGTTGAAAGATAACTGTTTTCCATGAAGCTGCCTGGCTGCAACGGTTGTCCCTTCCTGAATGTTGATATCTTTATAGACAGTTGCTTTCTGGTGAGGATTCTCTCCGTATCTCAAAGTTTCTTTTTTCAGATATTGAAGAGTAAGTATTTCGGGATCTTCACTGATTTTATTACCGTTATGGTCTATAGTTGAGAAATAGCTCGAAATGTAGCCGTCATATAAAGCTGTGTGTGAAAAAGCCTTCAATGAAAGACGGAAAAGAGTTTCCTGTGAAAGAATGCCGTCGTTGGTTTTCAGTTCTTCAACTATTGCAACATAATCCGCCGGAGAAGTTACCACGGCTACATCTTTAAAGTTTTTTGCAGCACTTCTTATCAAAGTCGGACCGCCGATATCAATATTTTCGATGATCTCATGCATTTTGCCGCCTTTTTCGACAGTGCTTTTAAACGGATACAGGTTCACAACCACCATATCAAACATGGTAATGCCGTGTTCAGATGCGGATTTCATGTGAGATGGATCGTTTCTGCAGGCAAGAATTCCGCCATGTATTTTCGGATGCATACTTTTGACCCTTCCATCCATCATTTCCGGGAACTTTGTGTAATCCTCTATTTTTGTTGCATCAATTCCCTGACTGCATATCAATTTATGCGTTCCGCCTGTCGAAAAGAATTTAACCCCCATTTTATCAAGTTCAGAAACAAATTCTGGCAGTCCTGTTTTGTCAAAAACGCTGATAATAACATTGTTTATCCTGTTCATTTTCTTCTCCCTGTAATTTTTAAACTATTAAAAAAACATCAGGCTGAATTTAATCAGAAACACATTTTAAACGCAACTTTTCTTGACGATTTGCCGTTACTCAATTAATATCACTTCAGTCTTTTCAGGAGTTGAATATGGTGACCGAAACAATGGTACTTATTGCTTTAAGACAGAAAAACTGGAACAGTGCACAAAGTCTTCTTGACGAAGTTTGTCAAAATAATCCTGAAAATAGAATAAAAACAATCAGTTGCGCTTTAAAAGCAGCTTCAGGCAATCCTATGGCTGCCCATCTGCTGTCTCTTTGGACGGAAATACGGTGGAGCGAAATAAACGACGACAATTTTTTTAATTGAAAATTCAATTTAAAAATAAGTCTAAAACTTGACAAAGAATACCCCCAACATTAGTATGTGGTGCCTTAATTTGTTTGATAGTTCTTAAGGAGATAGTTATGGTTGCAATTACAACTTCTGAGTTCAGAAAGGGTTTAAGAATTGAAATTGAGGGGATTCCCTACCAGATCGTTGACATGTCTCACATTCAGCAGAAAAGAAGAGCGGTCATCAAAACAAAATTGCGCAATATTCTTTCAGGCTCTATTGCAGAAAGGACATTCCTCTCCGGTGAAAGAGTGGACAAACCTGATCTTGAAGAAAAGGTCATGGAATATCTCTACACGGACGGAGATCATTACCATTTCATGGATACTGAAACCTTTGAACAGCTTTCAATTGATGAAAAGATCATTGAGGATGTTATTCCGTTTCTTAAGGAAAATGAGAAGGTTACGGTTCAGTTTTACAATGGTTCGCCTATATCGATGGACCTTCCGCAATTTGTCGAGATAGAAATCGCAGAGACAGATCCTGGTTTTAAAGGTGATACTGTAACGACATCATACAAGCCTGCAAAACTTGTTACCGGAGGAACAGTTATGGTGCCTCTTTTTGTGTCTACAGGTGATGTCATAAGGATCGGTACGGAAGAATATAACTACATTGAAAGAGTTAAAAGATAATCATAGTTAGGTGAAAAATTGGCTAATACAAATACCGGCAGATTCATATTAAAAGGGAAAAAACCGAATTCCGAGATCGAAGAGTTCGAAGAGCTGCTGAAGAAAAAGCCTGATGATGACCGTGCCTATGTCAGGCTGGCAGAGTTATATGCAAGAGCCGGTAATGAAGATAAGGCAATAGAGCTTTACGAAAAAGCGGCACTGCTTTTTGAGAAAAAAGGTTTTCTTAATAAAGCCAAAGCTGTTCTCAAACAGGCAATAATGCTCAACCCTGAACATGGGAAGATAAATGTTCTTCTTGCCGATTTCGACAGGCAGAGCGGTCTGATCAAAGATGCTACGGTGCGTTATCAGACAGCGGTCAATTACTATGCAAAGATAGGGAACAAACTGGCTGCGATCAATATCCTGAGAAAGATCATTGAACTCTATCCCGGAAATATTAATTTCATTTTGAAGCTTGCGAATATGCTCGTTTCTGAAAAAATGAACCATGAAGCTGAAAAGCTTCTTGTTCCACTTGCCGACTCATTGAAAAACACCGATAAGGTCAATGAATATGCAACAGTTCTGAAGCTTCTCTATACTGCCACTAACAATGATAGCGAAATAGGAAAAAGTCTTGTAAATCTTTATTTGAAAAGCGGCAGTTATACCAATGCTCTGGTAGTGTTGCAAAAGCTTATTATTGACAATCCTGATGCCATAGAATTTCTAGAAAAACTGGCTTTTGTTTTTGAAAAGCTCGGTGACAAAAGAAAGCTTATTGCTGTTTTTAAGCAAATAGCATCTGTTTATTCTCAAAAGCAGAACTATATTGAGCGCGACAGTTTGTACAGAAAGATACTCGAGATAGACCCTGATGACAGAGAATCGCTTTCAGGACTGAATGAGCAGGGTAAGTTGAGAGATCTTATTTCTGACAAGATTGACAGCAGTTCAATGGATATAAGCAATGAAAATGAAGAGGATGAAGTAGATCTTGTTCTTGATATTGATATTGACAGTTCTACAGATTTTTCGGAGTCTGAAGAGCCTGAAACAGATTCATCTCAAGATGAAAAATCGGTGGTTGATATCGAAACAGTTATTAAAGAGGCCACAGTTTTTATGAACTACAGGCTTTTCAACAAGGCAATTGATAAGATTCAGACCTGCCCTGACTGGGCGGCTTCACCTGAAGCGATGGATATTCTTATTCAATCCAATATCGAACTCGGAGAAGTTGAAACAGCGGGTGATCTTATAATTTCTTTTATAGATCTGATGATTGAAAAAGGAGATTTGAAAGAAGCATCAGATCTTATTCTGGATGCAGGATCAATTTTGGGCCGGAATGACCAAAGGATAATTGAAAGAAAAAAATTGATAGATTCTGAAAAAGAAGTAGAAGCTGAGCCTCAAAGCGTTGATCATGTTGACAGCGGACTTATTTCTATTGTTTCTGAAGCTGAAGGGGAAGATCTTGAAGATATGCTGGAGGAGCCAGCTGAGCTTATTCCGGAAAAAGAGGAAATAGTTCCTGATAATGATTTTGCAAGCATGACACAGGATATCCTCTCTGAATTGCAGGAGCCTTCTCAGGAAAAACTTGATGAACTTGAATTCTATATAAGCATTGATGATTTTTCAAGTGCAAATCAGCTGTTACACGAACTTCTTATAAATTATCCCGACTCCCGTTTTCTTGCCGGCATAAAAGAATTGATCCCGACAGGTAAAGAGGAGGATCTTTCCGGAACGGTTGAAAGCGTGAAAGAATCACTTAGAGAGACTCTTGAAACAGAAGACAACAGTGAACAGCTTTATGATCTTGCACTCAGCCATCTTTCTATGGGAATGTTTTCTGAGGCGATATCACTGCTTAACAGTGCGCTTGATTCAGATCCTGAAAATGTCAGATTCATGGTGGGTCTTGCCAATGCATGGTTAATAGCCGAACATCCTGAAAAAAGTATTGAAATGCTGAGAAAAGCTTTAAATTCTACAAATGACAAAGAAGTAATTAACTCTATAAAGGAACAGATTTCCGAGATCGAAAAGAATTCCGGAAAGGAAAAAACAGCTGCGAGAAAAGGAAAGTAAAATGAAAAAAAGGTTGTGTGCATTTTTTGCCCTGTTGGCGGTGATGTTAATTCCAATGATGGTTTCAGCCGGAATGCTGAAAATTATGGTAGGATATAAAAAAGGTTTTGAGAAAAGCGATCATGTCAGGGTCGATATTAAGGACTGGTATTGGAAAATGCCTGTCGTTCAGGTCCCCAAGTCACTTGAAAGAGAAAAATATTCTGTTGTTATTGAGGGATACGAGGCTATAAGAAAACACACTGATACACTTGAACTGACAGGAGCTTCAGTAAGCCGCAACAGTATTCTGTTTCCCGTCGACGGTCTTTTGAGAATAGAAAATAAAGAAAATTTTCCAAGGATACTTTCAATTCTTCAGGAAGGCGAAAAAAACGATAAAATCGAAATAACTGTCCCTGCAAAAGGAACTTCGGAACATGTATTTATGGTTCCGGGAGACTATACGATAGTTGATACGCTATTTCAATGGAATACTGTTTATATCAAAGTTTTGAAGTCATCATATATTTTTCCGATTGATGAAGGACCGAACAGGTTTGAAATACCTGATATTTCACCCGGCTCATATACCATCAGGATTTATTATGGTACAAGATGGATATATCAGGAAGATTTTGTAATGGTTTCAAATTCTCCGCAGAGTCTGGTTTATAAAATCGATGAATCCTCAGTTTCAAGTGTTAACTCGATTGTGAATCTTGGCGGAGAAAATATTGAGTGATCAGAATTTGCAAGCAATTAAAAAATGCAGGAGAAAGATAAATGTTCAGTAATTTGGGATTTAAGTTAAAAGTTTTTTTCTTAATGGCTGTTGTTGTGGCAGCACTTTCTTTTTTTGATTTTTCTCTCTTTAAGTCATTTCTGGCAAAAATAGATATCCGTCAAGGATCCAAGAACAGCTCAGTGCTCGCTGAAGAAAAGGTTAAAAACACAACATATTCACTGATTGCCAATTCTTTCAATATTGCTAAGCAGTTAAAATTTTCGAAGGCATCTAAAAATTCTCCTGTAAAAATAAACGATATTTCATCAGAATTAGAATACCTTGTTGTCGACAGCACTGGAAAATTCGTTGCAGGCAATCTTGAGCTTATGTCTTCGCATGCCGGCATTCCTGCTGTTGAAAGAGCTTTAAAAGAAGGAATGGCTTCTGATGGAACCATAACCGTTTCTGATAACATTTATCTTATAGGCGTTGTTCCGTTAATAACACAGGTTCCTGATGAAGGTGAAAAACTGTTTGCTGTAATAAGTGCTAAAAAACTGACACTTGCCTTTAACGCTGATGAATTGTTTCCGATGCCGGTCAAGATTTTCAGCGGGAACAAATTCATATCAGAAACAGGTTCTGAAAGCTGGATTAAAATTGAAAAGAGTTACGGTACTGATAAATTGAAGTCGGATGTTGAAGATCTTGTCAAATCGGAAAGTTCAAAAGTCATCAACGGCTGGACATATCTCCATAGTTTTTTCATGCCTGTCGATATGCTCGGCGGAGAGAAGATCGTATTTGTTACATTGACCTCAACCCTGCCGGGCTGGGAAGATTATCAGGACTTGATATTTTTTGTAGTAATATATACTCTGGCTGGAATAATAATAGCATTTTTCTTCACATTTATTGTAACTCATTCGATTGATGTGGTTTTCAGGAATCTTGCTGCTGATATTTCCAGAATGAAGGTGGGAGAGAAGCTGGTTTTAAAGAAATATTCACATGGAGCTGATATAGCTGTGTCTGCTTTAAATATTCTGATAGCCAAATATATCCGTCATTTGGAGAGCCGGCATGATTCCATACTGCCCAATGCCTTGGGTAGTCAATCCAATACTGGAGAATTAGATACATCGAAGCAGGGGTTGGCCTATGATGCTGTTCCTGATCCTTTTGGAACGAATGATATAGAAGAAACTCCTAAAAAACCAATCAAGGCTCTTCAACCAGAAAAGAATCAATATGCTCCGGCTTATAAAGCTCCGCCGCCTTCTTTTCCTGATGATGACGAAGAAAAGACTCAGATTGTAACAAGTTCTTCGCCTTCAAATGTTGAAGTGTCTTCTCAATTCGAGCCGGTAGATCCAATGGAAGAACTCTGGAAAGACTATTATAAAATAAAGGCTAAAAACGGTGAGTCTGTTTCTGAAAATGAGAAAAGGTCTTTTATTGGAAAGATAAAAACTAACAGAGCATCTATAATTGCGAAGTATAAATGTGCGGATGTTCAGTTTAATATTGAAGAGAAAGATGGCAAACCAGTAATTAAAGCAAAACCAGTTTAGCGGGTAGAACATGAAATTTGTTTGTAACAATTGCGGCTTTTCAGCTGAAGTTCCTGATCGCAGGTCAAATTGTCCGATGTGTGCCAGCTCAAATGTTTCCATTGCGGCACTTACCGAAAATCCATTGATTCAGGCGAAACAGGTTGATGATCAGCCTGAAAAAGAAGATGGTCCCGCTGAAGAAACTGTAAAGCCGGTTGTTGGAACAAAGACCGGATCTGAAAATAAATCTGAACTTCCAAGAAAAGAAAAAATCACTTTGAGCGATGATTTTTTTGATTCAAAGCCGAATAAAGAAGAACAGGAGATCGCCAATATTCTCAAAGAACTTTATCCTGAAACTGGCGAATCTAAGAATAAAATGGTCTTACCGGGAATTAAAGTGATATCTATCGGAATAGCAGTTGTGATCATACTTGCTGCCGGAGCATTTTTTGCGTTTTCTGCCGGACCGGAAAAAAATGATACTGCTGTTAAAGAAGAGAAAAGTGTTGAAAAAACAGAAGAAATAGTAAAGGTGGAAGAACCTGTAGAAGAAAAAGTGGAAGAGAAAATAGAGGAAAAACCGGTTGAAAAAGTAAAAGTTGAAGAAAAAATAGAAGAAAAAGCAGAAATAGAAAAAGAAGAGGCTGTGGCAGAAAAAGAGGTGCAGCCTGTTAAAAAAGCTGAGCAGATTAAGCCTGTTGAGCAGAAAAAGCCTGAAGTTGTCAAACAGGTCAGAAAAGCGCCTGAAGCGCCGAAGAAGGTTCCTGTGAAGCAGGCGGTTCCGAAAGTTAATACCGAGACTTTTAATAATTTTGTTCAGGCCGGACATAAGGCTCTTGCCGAAAAGAGATATACAGATGCTCTTCATGAATACAAAAATGCGTCCAGTGTTAATCCGTCAAACGGTCCGATATACAAATTTCTGGGCATTGCTTATGCTTATCTTCAAAATCAGGAACAGGCATGTGTTAATTACAGGAAATACATTCAGCTTTCTCCTAATGCACCAGACAAAGCACAAGTTGAAGCCTTTATAAAAGCATGTCCTTGATAAATGAACTTAAGAATTACATCAGGATCTCTTAAAAACAGGAGATTTTCAGTTCCGCATACTGATTTGCGTCCAACTGAAGAAAAAATCAGGAGTGCATATTTCAACACATTATTTTCATTGATCAATTTTGAGGGAAGATCTTTTCTGGATATTTTTTCAGGTAGCGGAGCGATGGCTTTCGAAGCTCTGAGCAGGGGTTTTGAAAAGGCATCTGTTATAGAAAATAATCAGAAGGCGGTTGAAAAAATTAAAGCAAATGCATTAGAGCTAGGAATTGATAAAAATATTGAGGTGATTAAAAACGATGCTTTTAAGCCCGGTGTTTACAGTGGAATGGCAAAGCGTTTTAATGCAATTTACATTGATCCTCCCTATTCATTAAGCGTGATGATTGTTGAGATTCTTAATGCAATGACAGTATCAGATATTATAGATCCGGTATGTGTGATCGGAGTCGAAAGCGATAGAGAGATAGTCTGGCCGGATAAAGCCTGGAACATTAAGACAAAGAAATTCGGTGATACATTTCTGACAATTTTTTATAACTGGGAGAAAAATGATGAAAAATAAAGCCATTTATCCTGGAAGTTTTGACCCTTTTACTCTCGGTCATCTTGATATTGCAAAAAGAGCTTTGAAGATATTCGATCATATTTATATTGCTATCGGTGAAAATTCTCATAAAACATCACTTTTTTCATGTGAAGAAAGAAAAGAACAGATAGAGAACATCTTTAAAGGAAACAGCAAGGTTTCGGTAGTAGTTTTCAATTATCTTCTTGTCAATCTTGCAAGAGAGTTGAAGGTTTATACAGTTGTAAGAGGATTGCGGGCTGTATCGGATTTTGAGACCGAGTTTCAGATGGCATCTATCAACCGAGCTCTTGAACCTGAACTGGAATCAATGTTTTTTATGACTTCTGATAAATTTTCTTTTTTGTCTTCCAGCGTTGTAAAGGAAATTGCTTCAATGAATGATAAAGACCTCTCTCTTTTTGTAACAGAGAATGTTGAACATGATCTGAAAAAGAAATTTAAATGATAGAAATTGTTAAAACTCCTGCCAAAATAAATGTTTTTTTAAAAATAACCGGCGTTGATGCTGCGAGATCACTTCATTTTCTTGAAACACTTATAATTCCAATAAATATTTACGACACGATTTACATTTCTGAAGCTGAAACGATTTATGTCGAAACAAAGGGTGTAAATGAGATAATTCCCTCAGAAAGCAATATTATCTGCAAAATATTCAGAGAAGTTGAAAGGTTTTTAAATCGCTCACTTCCGGGATTTAAAGTTGTTATTGAGAAAACCATACCTGTTGGTGCCGGATTAGGTGGCGGAAGCACTAATGGTGCCGGATTCCTGCTGTTTTTGAACAGACATCTGAATCTTGGGCTGTCATTAGACAATATGGTGGATATTGCTTCAAAAGTGGGAAGCGATGTTCCGGTCTTTTTATTTAACTCCCCTGCAATTGTCACAGGAACAGGCCAGCTTATTGAGCCGGTAAAGATAAAAAAACCTGATTTTTTTATGCTTTTGATATATCCTGACATTATCATCAATACAGGCATTGCTTATGCTTTGTTCGACAAAAAAAAGTTGACAAAATCCACTAGTTTAAATATAAATACCGTCCGTAAAAGGGTGAATGGTTCTTTGAAAGACTGGAATTCGGTTTTTTTTAATGATTTCGAGGAGGTTGTGTTTGAAAAATGGCCTCATTTGAAAGAATTGAAACTTTCTCTTGAAAAGTGCGGAGCTGATACTGTTTTTATGTCAGGAAGCGGTTCTTCGCTGGTTGCAGTTTTCAAATCGGAAGAGATCAGAGATAGGGCTTATGACAACTATTTTGGAAAATACCGGACGGTCGAAAAGATTGAATTATTAACGGGTAATGGGGCGTCGTCAAGCGGTAAGACACCAGATTTTGGTTCTGGCATCCGGGGGTTCGAATCCTCCCGCCCCAACCAGAAGCACAATACATCGGAGGATCCAGATGAAAACAATTAAGCTCACTGTTGAAAAAAGAGAACAGGGCAAAAAAAATGTAAAAGCTGTAAGAGCTGATAATTTTATTCCTGTTGAAATTTACGGAAAATCGCTGAAAAGCAATATAAGCGGTTCTATTGCAAGAAAAGATTTTGTAAAAGCGCTTCATACCCCTCAGGGAAGAAATATAATCCTTGATCTGGATGTTGAAGGACAGTCAATTCTTGCTGTTGCTCATCAGCTTCAGATACACCCGGTCAAGACAAGCATAATTCATGCTGATCTTCTAGCTGTTAAGGAAGATGAAGAACTTATCGTCACGGTTCCGGTAAATAGAACCGGTCGTTCACAGGGCGAAATTGCGGGCGGAAATGTTTTTCAGGTTCTTAAAGAAGTTAAAGTTTCTTGTAAACCTGGCGATGTTCCTGCTGAAATAGTTGTTGATGTTACAGAAAATGTTATCGGTGACCGTATAAAAATATCCGCTCTTCCTTATCCGAAGGGAGTTAAGCCCGTTTTCCATCAGGATTCTCCTGTAATCGTTGTAAATAAGGGAAGAGGCCAGTCACTTTCTGAAGATGAAGAAGCAGCTGAAGCAGCAGCGGCAGCAGCTACCGCAGCTCCTGCTGAAGCTCCGGTAGAAGAAAAAGAAAAAGCTTAATTTTTTCTGTTTTCATTGAGCGATCTTGTTTTTTCTTCAACGATACTCTTTGGTACTCTAGGCAATCCGGGATTAAAATATTCTTCAACACGCCATAATATAGGATTTATTTTTGCCGGTAAAGTTACTTCAAGCTATGCATTCAGCGATTTCACATATTGTTCAAAAATAAAAGGATACATCTCATCAGGAAATATTTCGGGTAAAAACATTGTATTTGTGAAACCGGATACTTATATGAATCTGTCCGGAGAATCCATTAATGCTGCAGTAAAAGCTTTTAGAATAGATACCGGCAATATTTTTATTGTTCATGATGATGTTGATATTCAATTCGGTCGTGAAAAAATAAAGAAAGGCGGCGGTGATGCCGGTCATAAAGGTGTCAGGTCTATAACAGCTGAGCTTGGAACTGAAAACTTCAACCGTATCAGGCTGGGTGTAGGAAGATCTGAAAACATGCCGCTTGAAAAGCATGTCCTTTCTAATTTTATTGACGAAGAGTTAAAATATATCGATAATGAATGGTCAGCCAAATGGAACAACATTGTTGAAGTTATTTTAGAAAAAGGCGTTTCTGAAGCCATGAACACATTCAACAGAAAATAAGACTGTCAAAAGTGAGAGCTTCATATCAATAAAAAGCTGCAACCGATTTCTTCAATATTATAAAAAAACTTGAAATATTGCTAAATTAGAATTAAATTCATCAAGTCTCAGCGATAAAGTTTAAATAAATTATAAGCCAACTTGATTTAGAGGTTATTGTGGCACAGATATTGCTCACTCACTCACTCACTCACTCACTCACTCACTCACTCAGCCTTTTTCTTATAAAATTTTTAGAAGATCTTCCGCCATGACCGTCTTTTTAAAAATTTTAACGGAGTTCTGTTCATTAATTTTTGTAAAAAGGTGAAAAAATGAAAGTGAAAAAGCTTGTGTTGCTGATTTTATTGGTTTTTTTCTTTTCCAATGTTTATGCCGGATTGTTGACGCATTTGAAATTTGAAAACAGCCTTAAAGACAGCTATGGTGACAATGATGGTGAAAATCATGGAGTAACTTATACGACAGGAAAAGAAGGTCGAGGGGTTTATTTTAATGATGCAGAATCTGATTATTTAGAAGTGGGGGAAAATGGTTTCGATCCTGAAGGTAGCTCGGGATTTTCAATATCGATCTGGGTAAGGCCTGATTCTGACAATACAAACAACAATTGTTATATAGGCAAGCATAACTCATCAGGAGGTAATGAGTTCCTTTTTGGATACTGGAACGGGAATCTTGTAGTGCAGGTGGGTGATATCGATGAAGATGTTCTTTCTGTAGCAGAACCTGCCGGTGTATGGACTCATTATATTGTCAACGGAAAAACTTATGGTACATATACTGATGTGACAGTGTTCAAAAATGGATCACAGATATGGACCGGATATATAAATGATGTCATGACAATAAGTTCTACTTCAAAACCTTGGGTTCTCGGTCAGGATTGGGATGGTTCAACGCCAAGTGATTTCTTTAAAGGAAGGATGGATAACTTAAGATTTTATGACAAAGTCCTTACCGCTGAAGAGGTAAAACAGATTTATGTAAAAGAATCATCAACAGTTCACTTGGCATTTGATGATGATTATGATGACAGTGCAGGAAGTTATGACGGAACTCAGACTGGTGGCGTCATTTTTAAATCAGGATTGGAAAACAGATCGGCTTATCTGGACGGGTCAAATGATTATATCGAATTTGGCACAGCAACAACCGATCCGAGAGGTACAAACGGTTCATATAAAGATTATTCAATAAGTATGTGGGTTAAATCAAATACGGCTGCAACAAGTAGCAACAACAACAGCTATATCGGAAAACATGATTCTTCAGGCGAGAACATTTTTCTTTTCGGCTATTGGAGTAATCAGCTATCAATAAGAATAAGAGGTCAGGTAGAATATATTTCTACTATAACTGAGCCGACAAGTTGGACACATTATGTTATTGTCTGTCGTGAATCACTAAGCCCAGTTACCAGCTCTTATTTTACATCTATCACAGTTTACAGGAACAATTCACAAATATGGACAGGGTCTCTCAGTGCATACCTGTCTCCGATTTCTTCAACCGATAAGCCATGGGTTCTTGGGCAGGATTGGGATACAAATCCGTTGCGTCCGACAGATTTTTTCAATGGCGAAATCGATAATGTGAGATTTTATAATCGACTGCTTACAGCATCAGAAGTTGAAGCGTTGTATACCGGAGAGTTCACCGGCATAAGATATTGTAATGTCGGACAGGATTCCAGCTGTACTATCGAAAAAGGGACTGTTTTTGATCTGAGTCAGAAAATGTGGTGGGTTCAATCTGGTCAATTTTTAGTTCCTGTGTATCAGAACAGTATTGAATCAATTAGAGTTTCAGAAGGATGGGAAGCATATCTTTGTCCTTCGACAAACAATAATGGTACTTGCTATAAATATGGTGAAGGTCTTAATACAAATCTTCCTTCCGGATTAAACAACAGCACATATTCGATGACGGTAATGCCCTCCACATTTGAATATGCTTTGAAACAGTATGGAATGAAGGAGATCGGAGCCAGCGGGAGTGATCCGACAGGCTTTGCATATTTGTATAACTATTCTGAATACAACACAAACTACAAAAGACTTTTTGTAAAATCGAATGACAGCGCAATAGATGATCTGTCAAATTACATTGTAAAAAACAACCAGATCAGTTCTGCAGAGCTTTTTGGGGATATAATTGTAAATACTAGAAATTCGAGCAATCAGGGCAAAATGCTTTATTCTTCTCACAGAGATTTCAGCTGGTATGGATATGATAATAATAACAGTTATCTTGACTTTAGGGATTGGGACAACAGCATAACTTCTATCGCTCCTCAATCGAAACCATCAGTCGGGTGGTTTTTTTCAAACGACACACCAGATGAAGGAAGTGTCAGATATGCATGTTTCCAAGGGCCGACCGATTTTCCGGAAGGCACAGAGTGGGGAATTAAGACTGAATGTATTACTTATGAAGAAAATCATTATGCTTATAAAACAAATGTCACTGGAGGCGGAACATATGATAGTGATGAATATTTTAACAGGCTGGTTGTGACAGATAAAGAATACTTTAGGTTTAAAAGATATTCCGATAGTTATGACTTGCTGTTTTTTTCAGCACATGGAAATTTTGCCGATGATAGCGGAACACCATATGAAGTCATTGATTTGACACCTGATTTTAATCTCTTTGCGATTTACGGCAATGGAGACAAATGGTCTTCTTATATAGGTAATTTTAAAACAAAATGGTTGTTAACAAGAGCATGTCAATCAATGGGCGAAAATGGATATGATTTTAATCCTGATGTAATAAATGTTTATAAAATGGCACTTGAAAGATTGAACGGAGTCGGCGGGTATAGGAATGATGCTTATTGGGGCGGTTCTTATGAAGATCACGAATATTTTAATTTTTGGGATGAACTGCACTCCGAACCTATGTCTGAAGCTTGGACAGATCCTTGGAGTGCTGGTTATTCACTCGGTGACCCCGACCCTGAAAGAGATGCAAGATATTTAACAAGAGAAAATTGCGACTGCAACGATCAGACAAATTGCGATTCATATATGTTTGATGATTATTTCGTGACGGTTTCGACCGGACCTAAAGCGAAGAAAGACCAAACTGATCTTGCGAGTTATTATCACTATTGTTTGAGGGATGATTCCGGGACCCCGTATCATTATGAAGTTATGTCTTTGAAAAGTAACAGTATGGTTGAACCGAGCAAATATGATCAGGATGTCTATTCAAGAAAAAATCTGACAGCAAAGATTTATCAGACTTATGAAATGCCTGCGAAAGTTGTGACGGAACTGTTCGGAATTGATGCTGTTGAAGATGGTATGGTGAAATACCGTGATGATGAAGTCAATTTTACTCTGGATGGTAGGAGGTTATTTTACAAAGGAACTTCTGCGCTTTTGCCCGTTGAAGACGAATATCCGATGTCAAAAAATGATTACGAAACTCTTTTCATTGATGATGCTTCAAAAATAGCCGAAAATCTGACAACACTTCCAATAGTATTTGACAAAGTATCTCTTGATGAGACAACTTCGTTTATTGACGACGGGATAAATGTTGATGTCGAAAGTATTAAGACAAACAGAATAAGCTATATTTTTGTCCCTGTTCTTGACGGACTTCCTATGATTTTTAACAAAATTGAAGTGCAGTTTGATGCAAACGGACTTTACAAAATTAAATCATTTGCACCCTATTCAGTAAAAGAAATTGCTGTTGCAGATCTGAAATCTCAGGAAGAGGTTCTATATGAAGTCCGGAATGAATTGCAGGATGACAAAATACCGTTTGACATCAGAAATATAGTGTATACCATTGATGAAGACGGAACAGCGGGCATAAAATATATTTATACGGACGGGGAGGAAAAGTTGATAAAAACAGTTTCAA
>DAOQAY010000018.1:15147-29635 GCA_035354435.1 bacterium | reverse complement strand
GTTGTTATAGAGGGCGGCGCTGATGCGGAGGATGCGCTGTTTTGTGGGGTAGAGTGTGGTGATGACGGTTTCGATGTTATATTTGTCGAGGAGTTCCATTTGAATGAGGTCAATCCCGGTTTTGGGGTCGATGTCTGCGGTGGAATTTAGTTTGATGGTTGCCATTGAGCCGATGAGTTCATCAGGCAGATACTGGTCAAGGTGAAGTTCTTTGGTTATGATGTTTCGTCCTGTTATGACTAGTTCATGATTTCTTTTCATAATGCCGTTCCAGCCGCCGGAAACTTTGTTTTCGAGGTAGTCGATAGTTTTTCCGACACAGGCGTAATTTGTGTAATCCATTGTGCCGGACCAGTCAAAAGAGCTGTGAAATCTTGCGTTCGAGGTTTCTCCCTGACAGAAATAATTGCTGATGATGGGCGGGATCACCGATTCCTGTTTTTCAGGTCTGACGAAAAGAAATGCTGTGCCTTTGGGAGCGCATATCCATTTGTGGCAGTTGCCGGTGTAATAGGTCGGATTTATTGCTGAAATATCAAGCGGCAGCATCCCGGGAGCGTGTGCTCCGTCAATAAAAACATCGATTCCGAGTCTGTTCGCTTCATCACATATTTTCTGAACGGGAAGAATTAAAGCAGTTTCACTTGTGACATGGTCGATGAAAATGAGCTTTGTCTTTTTTGTGATAAGTCCAAGTATTGATTCAGCAATTTCATTTTCACTTTTAACTGGAAATGGGATATTAGCTTTTTTTATTACCGCTCCTTTTGTTTGAGCGGCATAGTCCAGAGCATTCCTGCATGAACCGTATATCAGATTTGTCGTGACGATCTCATCGCCAGGTTTAAAAGTCATTGAATTTATTACAGCATTTGCCGCCGTTGTGGCATTTCTGATAAATATCATGTCTGCTGACGAGGCATTTACAAACCTGCTTAAAGAATACATCGACTCAGCATTCAGATCTTTGACGATCCTTGTGAAAAACCGTGTCGTAAGCGATTCCATTTTTTTTACCAGTTCAAACTGATAGTTTATGATCTCAGCCGGACATGAACCGAAAGAGCCGTGATTAAGGGCAGTGAACCCAGGTTCAATTAGAAAAAGGTGCGAATAGTCTGAAGTTTTCATAGATCATTCCCCGCAAGAATAAGGTCTTATCTGTTTCAAAATGAGTTTTGTTCCGTTTTCTGTATCGTTAAATTTAAATTCAATGTCAAAGGTCGCAGCACCTTCATTAATTCCGTAACGAGATGAAAACTCTGAATGAGCTTTTAACGAAGCTTTATAAAGTTCTTTCACCTGATCGTGAGTAAGAATTGCGGCATCAGGACTTAAACTTGAATATCTTATCGGAAGAACCTCGACATCTCCGCCGAAACTTTCAGTAATTACAAATATTTCAGGAATTCCGCCGTCTTCCGGATTTGTGACGGAAGCTTCACCAGGCTGAACATTCACATACATTCCGGCAATAGCGGGATCAGCGATATTTTTTGTTATCAGCACTCCGTTTGAGGTTTCTCCGTCATAGGAAGATGAAACACATATCCCCATGAAAACTGCATTGTGGTCGATGCCCCAGAACTCTCTTTCTTCAAAAGCCGAGAAGTTCCACATACTTGCCCAGATCTTGCCGATCTTTAGCGATGCAGCGTCAACTCCTTCTGAATATGCTGAAACTGAATCATATAAACCGGCTCCACTGAATTTCTGGAGATCTTCAGAGTTTGTGCTTGACCGCAGCCTCACTTTTTCAGTTCCGAAAACTTCAGCAATTCTGCTGTTCAATTCAGTTGCAAACGCTTTATCAAGAGGTGTTCTATAAATGATATATCTCAAAGTGTTCAGCACTGCTTCTCTAAAAACCGTGTCACTCTTAAATTTGGTGTCGGCAAGCATTCTGATAATAAAATATGAAATCTTTTCAGGAACTTCCGTGGTTAAGAATGAAGTCACTTCGGCACATATTTCAGCACTTCTTCCTTCGTCCACGCAGTCAGTTCCGGCTTTCTGAATAATTTCCGCTGTAATGTTTTTTGAATTTACAAACTCATTGTAATAATAAAAAGGAACTGCAAATCCAATAGGGGTGTTATCCGGAAGAATCTGAGACAGAATCGCAAGATTGGTCGCTTTTACTCCGACACGGATAGAATCTTCAAATTTGATCTCTGAAAAAAGCGGGAGTCCGGAAAATGCAAGATCTGACTCGGGGACAAAAGGTTCTTTTTTAAGTTCATCCCAGCATTTTTCTGCCTGGGCAAGAGTCATTTCCTTGATCGTATAGTTTCCGCTTTTTACAATGAATTCAACAAGTTTCCCAATGAACGGCTTGATTTTTGTATTTTCTGAAGCATCCGGAAGAGCGATATTCGGAGTTCCTCTATTTCTTGCGGCGACATTGACATGGGCAAGTGGAGTCTGGAACTCTTCGGTTATCGTTCCGCCGACGACAGGAAGTTCGTTGGGGAGCCTTGTCAAAATTAAGACATCTTTGAATGAAACAGGAGTCGCAACAAGTTCTTCAGGAGTCATTTTTTTAAGTGTTCCGCAAGCCCTGCCTTCATTTAAAAGCTGAAAAGAACTTGAACTGTAAAGCATTTCGCGGGTGATCACCGGAATATCCCTTCTGCTGAAAAGCGACTGCTCATTATCTGCTTCGATTTCCTGCGTCTCTCCTGCGGGAAGATAGACAAGTCTTTCTGAATCTCCAATAATTTCAGTCGTTTCCATTCTTTCTTCGATAAGTTTATGAACAAGTGCAACCTGACTGGGATTTATTGTATCTCCCGGAAAAAAAGTGAGCGCATAAGGAGAATTTTTTATGCCTGAATAATAAATTATCGAACCTGCAAAACGGGTTCTTTCCGTATTTGTGTAAACTTCTTTCGTAAATTCCGACGGAGTGAGATCTTCACCGGCAAAATTAGCGGCAAAATCGTAGTGGATAGGATGCTTTTTGCTATTCTGGAAATAAACTGAAGGTGTGTCGGTGTCTGCGTTTTTTATATAAAACTTTAAAACGCCTGTTTTTCCAAGTTCTGTATTGACGCTTACCGCAAGGTCATTGAATAAAGAGGTGTCACCAACATCCATTCCTGAAGTAAAATCGTCAGTTTTTTCAAAAGCAGCAAGCTTTTTAAGTGAAATTTCAGCGTTTTTTTCTACTGCAACTGTTTCAAACTGGAAATTCCTGATTTTCAGAAACATGGAGATAATATTCTGCCCGCCTTTTATCTCTATCATTTTCAGATCGCATTTAAAGGAAGCTGATTCAAAGGGGCAGACAAATTTTTCTGCCGTACCGTCTTTTTTCCAAGTTATCACAATATATTTCGAAGGCATATCAGCCCCGTCGTTTGACAGCTTAAACACCAATGTTTCCGGAGAGTTGTTGCCGCATGAAAAAATGCAGACAAACGCAAAAGATAAAAAGGCGAGAGTGCTAGCCTTCATAATTCGGATCGCCTTCGCAAGGTGCAAACGAATCTGTGAAATCGCCGATCGTGCCATCAGCTTGTACTTCCTGACAGACTGAAGGAAGCGTTCTTTCTTTGGTGCATCCGTCTTCAGTCACAGGATTGCCGACCTGCATGCAGTCCATGTTCTGGCATGATCTCCATCCGTATCCGAAAGATGAATGGTATAGTTTGAAATATTCCCCGGAATAAGTGAATTCCAGAAAATCATTATGATGATTTCCGCCCCAGTCGTAATTTGCTCCGGTGATTTCAGATACTTTGCCGTTAAAACTGATCCAGCTGCCGACAGTTGTAAATATCGGATTTGCCGACATTATCACTTCGCATGAAGTCATATTCGACTGAATATAGACAAATCCTGACTTTCCATCGTAATTGAATGTGCATACCCAGTCTTTATCAAGCTGTGTAAGCTCTTCTCCATCGCAGGAAACAGTTCTTTCTATTGGTTTTCTGACATCAAAATCCATGGGATTAGTGCTGTCATCATCGTTTGTTCCGTCAGTTATTTCGTCAGTTGTATCATCGGTGGCTTCATCGATCGTTTCATCAGCGATTTCGTCGTTCTGATCGGCAGTGTCATCGATCATTTCGTCATTTGACGCATCGTTTACTGCTGAATCGTCATCTGTTTTGTTATTTGTTTTTGTCTCACCGCATGAAAGAAAGGATATAACTGCAAAAATAATAATAAATTTCTTCATTTTTTTCTCCTGAAAAACATTTGATCTGAAGCAAGTTATGCTCTTTTCTGTTTTTTTTACAAGAAAACAGAGGCTACATTTTTCCGTTACCCTGAAAGGAATAGTAGCTTTTTTTCGTGAGAATAACATGGTCAAGCACTTCGATTCCCAGGATTTTTCCTGCTTCGACAAGCCTTTGAGTGATGTTTATGTCTTCAATAGACGGTTCTACAATGCCTGAAGGATGGTTGTGCGCAACAATAACTGAAGCAGCTCTGTCTGCAAATGCCGGTGCAAAAACTTCCCGCGGATGGACAAGTGATCTATTGAGCGTTCCGATGAATATTACACGGACATTTATTACATTGTTAGCTCCGTCAAGAGTAATTGTAATAAAATGTTCCTGATGTCTGCCGGAATATTCATCAAGCAGAATTGCAATGTCTTTTGAAGCACTTATCCGCACTTTCTCAGGTTCGGTATAAAACCTTTTTGCAAGCTCGAATGAAGCGGTTATCTGGCAGGCTTTGGCAATGCCGATACCTTCAACGGAAGTAAGTTTTTCGATACTTACGGCATCCAGTCCGTCTTTTTCAAGAAGAAGTTCTATAGATCTTGAGATGTCCATAACAGGAAATCCTTTCTGTCCGCTGCCCAGAATTGCCGCAATAAGTTCTCTGTTTTTGAGCGATCCTGGACCTTTGATCAGAAGTTTTTCTCTTGGTCTGTCATCTGAGAATAATTCGTGTACCTGTTTCATTGCAACTTTTCAATTCACCGTTTTTAACATCGGAATAATAAAATGGCAGAACAATAATGTCAAATTATAATTAGAGGTGCTGAAAAAAATATATTTTCTGTACGATTTCTGTACGATTTCTTGACTGCAACATACAATATTTATATACTGTCCCGTGTTTTAAAACAGGCACTTGACGCAGGAGTTGAATTTGAATAATCGACAGCTTACAGGAATGTTGATAAAGAGAGGAATAATCTCTCTGCCGGAATTAAAGAATCTTGAGAATCTGGCAACCGAATCAGGCGAAAGCATTAAAGATCTTCTCCTGAAAGATAACCGGCTGGACGAAAACCAGCTCGTTGACATTTTAAGCGAACAGTACAATGTTCCGAGAATAAATCTGAGTGAACTTGACATAGACCCGAATGTCATTTCTCTTCTCAATGCCCAGTTCGTTTCAAGATATCATGTTGTTCCCATATCGAGAATCGGGAATACTCTTACCGTGGCAATGGTTGATCCTTCGAACATGAATGCTCAGGATGATATAAAATTCCTGACAGATTATAATGTTGAAGTCGTTGTGGCATCCAGCGCAGATATTGATGCCGCCATAGCCAAATACTACGGAGCTTCGTCTGTTAAAGAGAATTCGAAATTCGGTGATATCACATTTGATATGGAAGATCTGCTCAAGGAAGTTGATCAGGTGCAGATATCCGATACTGACTGGGAGGAAGGAAGCAATCTCGAAGATACTATCAGAGATTCAGGTGATGCTCCAGTTGTCAGGCTCGTCAACATGGTTCTGCTTGATGCAATAAAGAAAAAAGCTTCCGATATTCATGTCGAACCTTATGAGAAAAGTTTCAGAGTAAGGCTCAGAATGGACGGTGTGCTTTATGATACTCTTCATCCTCCAAGACACATGATGGATGCGATCATTGCCCGTTTTAAGGTCATGGCTAATCTGGATATTGCAGAAAAAAGGGTTCCTCAGGACGGTCGTATAAAGATCAAGATCGGTCGTGAAGAGGCCATGGATTTCCGTGTGTCGGTATGTCCTGTTATTTTCGGAGAGAAGGTCGTTTTACGACTTCTGGATAAGAGCAATCTTCAGCTGGATATGACCAAACTCGGATTCTTTCAGGATCAGCTCGACATTTTTAAAGATGCGATACATAAGCCGTACGGAATGGTTCTCGTAACCGGTCCTACAGGTTCAGGAAAGACAACTTCACTTTATTCTGCCTTGTCTGAGCTTAATCAGACCGATGTTAATATTTCCACGGCAGAAGATCCGGTCGAGTATAATCTTGAAGGTATCAATCAGGTTGCGATCAGAGAGCAGGTCGGGCTTACATTTGCTGCGGCGCTCAGATCTTTTCTTCGACAGGACCCTGACATAATCATGGTCGGTGAAATCAGAGACTTTGAAACAGGCGAAATCGGAGTCAAAGCCGCTCTTACAGGTCATATGGTGTTAAGCACTCTGCATACCAATGATGCTCCTTCAACAATAACAAGACTTCTGAACATGGGTATTGAAAGCTTTCTTGTAACTTCTTCACTTAACTGCATTGTAGCTCAGAGACTTGGAAGACAGATATGCAAGAAATGCAAAGTGGAGCTGGAAGTTCCCAAAGCCGAACTTCTGAAGCTCGGAATAAAAGAAGAGCAGATCGCAGGCGGATATCAGATTTATCATGGAAAAGGCTGTGAAATATGCAACGGAACGGGTTATAAAGGCCGAATAGCATTTTATGAAGTGCTGAAAATGACAGATCCGATAAAAGATGCTATTTTGAACGGTGCAAGCTCGATGGAACTTAAAGAACTCGGTATACAGCTTGGAATGAAAACCATGAGAATGAGCGCAAACCTCAGACTGCTTGAAGGCGTTACAACAATAGCCGAAGTTATTAGAAATACTGCTCCTGATGACTAAATTTTGAGGTAAAAAGAATGACAACTGAAGCTTCCAGCGTTTCCTTGCAGGATCTGCTTACATTGATGATAGAACAGAATGCTTCCGATCTTCACATAACCAGCGGAAGTCCGCCCCAGCTTAGGATCGACGGTTCTCTGAGACCTGTCAATGTGCCGCCGCTATCACCCACAGATACAAAGAAATTGGCATACAGTATTCTGACCGAAAAACAGAAAAAGCAGTTCGAAGAGAAAAACGAACTTGATCTCAGTTTCGGAGTGAAAAATCTCAGCCGTTTCAGGGCGAATGTTTTTATGCAAAGGGGTGCTATCAGTGCAGCAATCCGAGTTATTCCATATAAAATACTGGATTTTAAGCAGCTCGGGCTGCCTCCGATAGTTGAAGAACTTGCGAAAAAACCGAAAGGACTGATTCTTGTAACCGGTCCTACGGGAAGCGGAAAATCGACAACTCTTGCTTCTATTGTCGATTACATAAACAGAAACAGAAAAGGTCATATAGTAACTATCGAGGATCCGATAGAGTTTATTCATACCCACAAAAACTGCATAGTCAATCAACGAGAGGTCGGAGCCGACACCGGGTCATTTGCATCGGCATTGCGTGTTGTTCTAAGGCAGGACCCTGATGTGGTTCTGATAGGAGAGATAAGAGACCTTGAGACAATGTCCACAGCATTAAGTGTGTCCGAAACAGGTCACCTTGCACTTGCAACGCTTCACACAAACAGCACAATTGAAACAATAAACAGAATAATTGATATGTTTCCTGTGAATCAGCAGTCACAGGTCCGTGCTCAGCTTAGCTTTGTGCTTCAAGGTATAGTCGCTCAGACACTTATTCCGAAGAAATACGGCGGCGGGCGAATTATTGCCTGCGAAATAATGGTTCCGAATGCGGCGATAAGGAATCTTATCAGAGAAGAGAAACTTCAGCAGATATATTCGAGTATGCAGTCGGGACAGACTGCCAGCAGTATGCAGACAATGACTCAGGATCTCGCAAGGCTTGTGAAAAATGATATTGTTGACATGAATGAAGCTCTTGCGATTGTCCCGTTTATTGATGAGTTCCAGTCACTTTTGGCAAAATCACAGCAGCCGACAAGGAGGTAGAGATGCCGTTTTACAAGTATTCAGGTGTAAACAAAAAGGGTGAAACCGTAAAGGGAACCATCGACGCTGATGATGAGAAAGGCGCACGGCAGGCACTGGTTGCAAAGGGTGTCAGAGCTGATTCATTAAAGAAGGACTGGACCAGATTCGAGCTCGGCGGTGGCGGAATGAAGACTAAAGAGCTTGTAATCTTCACCCGTCAGTTTGCAACGATGATTAATGCCGGTCTTTCAATTATTCAGGCACTTGAGATTCTTGCCGCACAATCTGAAACCCCGTTTTTCAGAAGTGTTCTAAGAAAAGTCAAGAACTCTGTCGAGGAAGGCAAGTCACTAAGCGATGCTTTGAAAGAGCATAAAGCTGTTTTTACAGATCTATATGTCAACCTTGTTGCAGCTGGTGAAGTCGGCGGTATTCTTGATACGATACTTGACAGACTTGCGATTTTCCTTGAAAAAAATTCTGCAATAAACGACAAGATCAAGAGTGCAATGAAATATCCTGCGATAGTCCTTATTGCAACAATAGGTATCACCATCGTTCTTCTTTACTGGGTCGTTCCGACTTTTGCGGCAATGTTCATGAGTAATGGTCAGCAGCTTCCGGGACTTACGCAGATGGTTGTCGATATGAGTGAATGGATGCAGGCTAATATTATTATTGTTATTATTCTTCTTGTAGGAATATTTTTCGGATTTAAGACCGGTATGAAAAATAAACAGTTCCGTTTCAATATTCACAAACTGGCTCTTCAGGCACCCATTGTAGGTGACTTGATAAGAAAATCTGCTGTTGCCAGATTTACAAGAACTCTTGGAACTCTTGTCAGTTCAGGTGTTCCTTTGGTTGACGGGCTTGAAGTTGTTTCAAGAACTGCCGGAAATCTTGTCATTGAAAAGGCGATAGTTTATGTGCGGGAAAAAGTTATAGAAGGTAACGATATGACCACTCCTCTTACCGATGCCAAGATTTTTCCTTCAATGGTCGTTCAGATGATAGGAGTCGGAGAAGCGACCGGTGCAATGGATACAATGCTTAATAAAATTGCTGATTTCTATGAACAGGAAGTCGATACGGCTATTGATGGTCTGACTTCAATGATAGAACCTATAATGATGATATTTATCGGAGGTATAGTCGGAACCATGATGGTTGCCATGTACCTTCCGATCTTCAGTATGGGCAAGGCTGTAGGATAGGATGAACCCTCTTTTCGCAGAAGAATTCCGCAATCACTTATATTACTATTTTATAATCAGGTTTTTTTTCGTATTTACCGTTGTATTTTCTTTTTTTCTTTTTCCGTTTGTCCGTGAAAATACTGATATTTTTTCTTTTTCCAACAAAGTGTTTCTTACGGCGGCCTTTGTAATTGTTTTAATAAATATAATTTCGCTCCTTTCCAACAGAAGCATAAAAGATAAATATCTTCCTCTTTTTGCATATGCCCAGTTCAGTTTTGAGATAACTTTCTGGGTGATAGTTTCATATCTGAGCGGAGGAATAGAATCGCCCTATCTTTATGTCATTATTATAAACATTGTCTATTCGGGGATACTTTTAAGGGAAAAAGGTGCTATTTTTACAACTCTTTTTGCATTTATGCTTCTTCTTTTTCAGGGAATAACCGTGAAAATGTCAATGGTTCCTTTGATAAGCACTGAACTCGTTGAACTTTATGCCTCGAAGTGGGAGACATATTTTTCCAGACTTTTTACATATCTTCTTTTTTTCTCATTTACGGGGTTTGTCGCCAGCAGAATATCCAAAGGGTTTCAGCAGGCTAATAAAGATCTTTTTGAAAGTGCTCAGAAAAACAAGGAGCTGAGAAAACATTTTTTTGCAATTTTCTCCAATATCAACATGGGAATAATAATACTGAACAGAAAGGAGATTATTTACATCAATAAATATGCCTATCAATTTTCCAGTATTCTGAATTCTCTGGTTGATATAATATTAAGCGATAATTCTGCAAAGGGTCGCTGGGCCGAAAAGAAGATTGAAGATATGTGGGTAAGTTTCACAGTGATGCCTTATGTCGAAGAACAGGAGGTCATAATATTTTCTGATGTGACAAATATCAGAAAAAGAGAGGAGGATCTCGAATATCAGGAAAGAATGGCGGCTATCGGCAGGCTTACAGCTTCTATTGCCCATGAAATCAAAAACCCTCTGACAAGTTTGATAGGAGCAAGTGAGCTTATGTTTGCAAGTATTCCTGTTCCTGAAAATTCCCGTAGCGATTCTGATGAAAATCAGCTGGTTGCAATTGTAAGAAGAGAAGGGAAAAGGGTTAAAACGCTTCTTGATTCCCTTTTCAGATACACAGAGGATATTAAACCGGTCATGGTCAAATGTAACCTGAAACCGATAATTGAGGATGTAGCCACTCTTTTTAAACTAGGGCACCCTGAGATCGATGTAGATACAACAGTAAGCGATGTGCTTCTTTTTGCTGATGCTGACAGGCTGAAAGAAGTGTTCTGGAATATTCTTATAAATGCAGCGGAATCTATTGAAGGATCTGGAATCGTAAAAATATCTTCCACGGTTTCAAAAGATAAGGTGGCAATTTTCATTGATGATTCAGGAACCGGTTTCAATGAAAAGAACATAGACAGAATATTTGACCCGTTTTATTCCACAAAAAAAAGAGGCACCGGACTTGGTCTTGCACAGGTTTACAGGATAATTACAAAGCATGGAGGTACTGTAAAGGCACAAAACACAGGAGCAGGGGCGAGAATTGTGGTCGAACTTGAGCTTTTCAAGGAGAACAGTAATGGAAAAGAATAGAATTCTGGTTGTTGATGATGAACTTTCAATGCGTCAATTTCTTGAGATCCTGTTAAAAAAGGATGGTTATGAGGTTGAAAGCGCAGAAAATGGAAAAAAAGCTCTGGAAAAACTCAAGAATTCTAAATATTCAGTGATCCTGATGGATTACAATATGCCTGAATCAATTGACGGAATAGAACTTCTCAATGAGATAAGACATCGTGCTCCCAGATCGCAAGTTGTTGTAATTACGGCGTATGCTTCGACTGAGCAGGCAATAAAAGCCATTGAGCTCGGTGCGGTGGATTATGTGAGCAAACCGTTTAATGTTGCAGAAATAAGGGATATCGTAGAAAAATGTATTTCCAAACAGCAGGAGACAGACGAAAAGTACAAGGAGAAGATCGCCTCAAACGAAAGGAAGGTATCAAGTAATGAAGAAAAGCTTTCTGAAGATATAATTGCTGAAAGCCCGCAGATGAAAAAGATATTTGAGATTGCAGCTCAGATCGCGCCGACAGACAGCACAGTTCTCATTACCGGAGATAGTGGAACGGGAAAGGAAGTGGTCGCAAGGTATATTCATGCAAAAAGCGGAAGAAACAAAAAACCGTGGTATCCTGTCAATTGCGGTGCAATTCCTGAAAATCTTCTGGAAAGCGAGCTTTTCGGTCATGAAAAAGGTTCTTTTACCGGTGCATATCAGACAAGGAAAGGTTATTTCGAAGTTGCTGCAGACGGAACACTTTTTCTTGATGAGATAGGTGAATTGAGTGAAAACATGCAGGTTAAGCTTCTCCGTGTTCTTCAGGAAAAGAATTTTACCAGAGTGGGCGGAACTGAGAAGATTACTACAAATGTCAGACTTATTGCCGCCACAAATAAAAATCTGAAAGAGCAGATGTCCAAAGGAAAATTCAGAGAAGATCTCTATTTCAGACTCAATGTGCTTGAAATTTACATTCCTCCTTTAAACGAAAGAAGAGAAGACATAATTCCTCTTGCGCAGATGTTTTTAAAGCAGTTCTCTTTAAAATCAGGCATAGAATTCAAGTTCTCGGATGAAATGATAGAATTTTTCAATTCTTTTCAATTTCCCGGCAATGTCAGAGAGGTAAAGAACATTGTTGAAAGGGGCACTGTTTTTGCCAAGAATGGAATTCTGGAAAAGACTCACTATGAAAATTCCGGAATGATCTCGGAAAAGCTTTCCAAGGAACTTTCTCTTGAAGCAGGTCAGAAAGTTGACCTTGATCAGATACTTGCTGATATTGAAAAGAAATATATTACGGAAGCTCTTAAGAAAACGAACTTCAACAGGCATGAAACATGTGTAATGCTCAATATTACTGAAAGATCTTTAAGGTACAGGATCACCAAGCTTAATATAAAGGACGAAAGAAATGATTGAAATCCTTAATTCTACGGCCATGGCGCCTTTCACAGCATCTGTCGTTTTTATTTTCGGGATGCTTCTCGGAAGTTTTCTGAATGTATGTATTTACAGGATACCTCTCAAGAAAAGCATAGTATTCCCTCCGAGTTCATGCACAAAATGCGGACATCTGATAAAATGGTATGAGAACATTCCGGTTCTGAGCTGGCTTTTTTTAAGAGGCAGGTGTTCAGGATGCAAAGAAAAGATTTCGATGATCTATCCTGTAATTGAGCTTTTGAACGGTTTGCTTTATCTTTTCGCATTTCTTAGATTCGGTGTGTCGATCCAGCTGATATTCGTTTTTTACTTTATTTCGGCAATGATAGTGACTGCAATGATAGATTTTAAAACGCAGTTTGTATATCCGGCAGTTGTGCTGCCGCTTGTTGTTACAGGGCTTGCAGGTGCTTATTTTTCAAATGAGATGACTATTTATCAGTCTTTTTTCGGAATACTTGCCGGTGCGGGTATACTTCTGATATCAATAGCTATTTTTTATCTGGTAACAAGAAAAATCGGAATGGGGCTGGGTGATGTTTATATTCTCGGAGCGATAGGTGCATATTCAGGACCTTGGAAGATACCTCTGATACTCCTTTTTGCATCTTGTGCAGGAACGGTGTTCTTTCTCACGGCAAAAATTCTGTTCAAGAAGAAACGGATAGCTGAAAATGTTACAATGAGCGATCTCAATACTACAAATGAAAAGGATCTGGAAAACGCTATATATTTCGGTCCTTTTCTTGCATTGGCAGGTGTTGCGGTGGTACTTGCTCCTTCTGAAATACTGAATATTATATTTCCGACATTGTTTTAAGAGGCTGTAATGAATAAAGAATCTGCACTCCATTATCACAAATATCCTGAACCGGGGAAAATAGATATCGTATCGTCCAAAGACTGTATTACCCAGCATGATCTTTCACTTGCCTATACTCCAGGTGTTGCCGAGCCGTGCAGAGAGATAGTTCTGGACAGTTCTGCGGCATATGATTACACCATTAAAGGAAATCTTGTCGGTGTTATAACTGACGGAACTGCTGTGCTTGGACTTGGAGACATCGGTCCTCTTGCCGGAAAGCCTGTTATGGAAGGCAAGGCACTGCTTTTTAAAAGATTCGCAAAAATAAACGCATTCGATATTGAGATCGACGAAAAGGATCCTGCGGAGTTCATTAAGATTGTAAGGTCTCTTGAACCGACTTTCGGCGGTATAAATCTCGAAGATATTTCATCGCCGAGATGTTTTGAGATTGAGGAAAAGCTCAAGAAAATCATGAATATACCTGTGTTCCACGACGATCAGCACGGGACTGCGGTGATCTGTGCGGCGGGAGTGCTCAACGGTATTGAAATAGCAGGCAAAAAGCCGGAAAATTGCAAAGTTGTGGTCTGCGGAGCAGGTGCGGCAGGAGTTTCAATTGCAAAACATCTTATCAACTGCGGTTTTGACGAAAAGAAAATATTCTGTTTTGACAAGGACGGTGTTCTTTTTAAAGGGAGAAAAGAGACGGTAAGCCCTTATCACAGCTTTCTTTTCCAAGATACGACGGCCCGTACTCTTTCTGAACTTATGGATTGTGCTGATGTTTTCATAGGAGTGAGCGTTAAAGGTCTTGTGTCTGAAGAAATGATCGTGAAAATGGCTCAGAACCCCGTGATATTTCCAATGGCAAATCCCGATCCTGAAATAAGTTACGAAGCAGTAATGAAAGCCCGGCCTGATGCGATGGTGGGGACTGGAAGAACTGATTATCCCAATCAGGTGAACAATGTTCTGGGATTTCCTGCGATCTTCAGAGGCGCTCTCGATATAAGAGCTACTTCTATCACGGAGAAAATGAAAATGGCGGCGACTCATGCACTTGTTAAAGTTGCAAAAATGCCGGTGATAAAGTCTGTTCTTGATGTTTACGGACTTGATTCTCTGGAGTTCGGCAGGAATTATCTCATTCCTAAACCGTTTGATCCGAGAGTCCTTGTTGAAGTTGCTGCTGCAGTGGCACTTGCCGGAATGGATGAAGGTGTTAACAGGATAAATATCGATATTGATGAATACAGATCAAGACTTGAGAGGGATTTCAATGTCTGAAAAGGGTTTTGTTCAAGTCTATACTGGAAACGGCAAGGGAAAAACTACGGCGGCACTGGGACTTGCAATGAGAGCTGCTGGAGCCGGAAAGAAAGTTTTTATCGGGCAGTTCGTGAAAGGGATGCACTACAGCGAGCTTGATCTCAAAATTGAAAACATTGAAATTAAACAGTACGGTGCGGATTGTTTCATCTACAAAGA
>DAOQAY010000018.1:0-15047 GCA_035354435.1 bacterium | reverse complement strand
AAATTGAAAACATTGAAATTAAACAGTACGGTGCGGATTGTTTCATCTACAAAGACCCGACTGAAAATGACATAAAAATAGCCCGTGCAGGACTTGAGGAAATGGCCGGAATACTTAAAAACGGCAGATATGATGTGGTTATAATGGATGAAGCAAACATTGCCCTTTATTACAGGCTTTTCTCATTTGAAGAGCTCTGGAACGCCGTTTCGAATAGGGCGGAGCATGTCGAGGTCATCATCACAGGCCGTTATGCTCCTGCTGAACTCATTGAAAAAGCCGACCTCGTCACCGAAATGAAAGAAATAAAACACTATTATACAAAAGGCATCCAGGCCCGTACCGGAATAGAGAAGTAAAGGTATTACTTTTTGTGCAGGGTAACTTGCAGCTTATACAGCTCCTGCTAAAAACAGTAGAAAAATATATAAAGAGGACTAAGCTTAATGGCTCAGGGGCTGTCCCTGTGTTTGAAGTATGGTGAGTCTGATGGATAATAATTACTGTCTACCGTCTCAGGAGTGCCGGGTTTTAATAAAAAAATATGAATCAATTATTTCCGACACGAATGTAAACCTTATCGATAAACATATTCCGAGAGGTGATTCCTCTTTTGTTTTCAACCTCAGGGGCAATGTCTATATTATTGACAGTAATGGGTCTGCAACTCTGCCTGAAATGTTTATTGCTCCTAATCTTCTCAGGGCTATCACTTTAAATGTCCGCGGAAAGATACTCTCGTTTATAGTCATCTGCAAATCTTCAGTGCTTTCAAGACTTTTTGGAATTGATCTGACACCTGAAAGTAGCATTTTATATAAGAAAGTTTCAAATGAAATTTTTCTGCCGGTATGGAATGATCTGGCTGTAATAGAGACATATTCCGGTAAGATAGAGTTTTTTGAGGAATTTTTATTAAGGACTGTTCTATCAAAAAAATATGTGCCTGACGAGATTGATGAGATTTATGACTACATTTTTGAAAATGCCGCTGTAAAACCGCTTAATTCCATTCTGGAATCAATACCATTCAGCGAAAGGAGCTTCAGGCGTAATTTTATTAAAAGGGTAGGGGTCAATGCCAAAACTCTTGCCAGAATATGCAGAGTTAATTATCTGTGGGAAAGAGCTGAATATCAAAATATGGTTGATTACGGCGACCTTGTCTTTTGCGGCGGATATTTTGATCAGGCTCATTTTATCAAAGATTTCAAATCAATTGTCGGTGAAACACCAGGGCATTTTTTCAAAAGGAACAGAGAACAGGTGAAAATCATGTCAGGCAAATGAATGCCTGTCCGTTTTTTACAATCAAAACTGTTTTGCTTAATTAATATAACTCCGTTTGTCTGTGTTCTGTTAATAACTATGGAGACTTGATTATGCAAAATGTAAAAAAATTTGTTTTGGCTGTAATTGTTGTGCTTTTTTCTCAGTTGCTGATTGTATCCTGCTCTGACAACAAATCATCATCTGATGACGGTATCAAAAGCAGTGAAAAGCAGATACTTTCGTTTGTCCTGAACCAGTTCACACCGTCTATTTCAGGTACGATTGATGAATCTGCTAAAACGATAACCGCCACTATTCCGGCTGACAGCGATCTTAAAACACTCGTTCCTGTCGTGACTGTGTCCGAAAGAGCTTCCGTCTCTCCCCAGTCCGGAACTATTGTGGATTTCTCTAATCCTGTTGTCTACACGGTAACTGCCGAGGACGGAACCACTGCTCTCTATGTCGCTACAGTTACTATCGTTGGAAACAGTGTCGACTCACCGGAAGAACTTTCAGGTTCAATGTCCGATAACAAAGTGCTGGAAGACAGATGGGACGGAATTGATTACATCATCAGCGGAACATTTTATGTTGAAGGAAATGCTCTTCTGACGGTTGAACCGGGTGTCAAGATCGCTTTTGCAAGCTCAGACAGCGGTATTGATGTGGGCGAAAATGCAGGACTTAAAATGGTGGGTACAGCTGAAAAGCCGATAGTACTTACCGGCCCTGTCAATAACCAGAACAAAGGCTCATGGTACGGTATTGAAATCCGTTCATCGAGAGCTGACAATCAGTTTGAATATGTCCAGTTTATAAACGGAGGTTCAAATGATGAATTTTCGGTTATAAATATTGAAAATGATGCTGAACTTTCTATCAAAAACTGCTCTGTTGACGGTTCTCTGGGATCTGGAATCGGAACTTACGGCTCCGGATCGAAAATTACCGGATTCGAAAATAATACAATAGTAAATTGTGATGAAAGTCCGGTTTATTTAGATGAATTATCTCAAGCTAAATTGTTCGGTTCTGAAAATGTTATGAACAATAATGGTAAAAATTATATAAAAGTTATGAATGCGAATATAGATGACAATGTCGAAATAAATGATCCTTCAGTTCCGTATTATATTGATTATACCTACAGTTATGTGAACAAAACTCTTACTCTGAATGCGGGTGTGACAATATATTTTAATGCTGAAACCGGAATCGATATAGCTGAATCCACGGGTAAGCTTATCGTGAATGGAACGGCTGAAAATCCTGTTCTTCTTACAAAACTTCCGGGTGAGACATATTACTGGGAGGGGATTTATGTCCGTTCGGATATCGGCAATGAAATTAACAACGCCACTATAGAATACGCCGGTAATGCGGACGATGAAGGGATTTTCTGGATATCTTCCGATGGTGCTGTAACTCTGAACAATGTGACTATTAGTAATTCAAAGAATTATTGTGTTGCAATGTCTGAAAGTAGTTCTGTCGATGCCGAAAATGTCGTTTTTGAAGAGTGTGCATCAGGTAATGTTTATAATTACGATACCGACAGCGTTTCCGATAATTTTTAAGCCTCCATATCTTTCATAACTGCTATTAAATTCAATTAAATCTTGAACACAAAGCGACTATCAGTAATATGAGTTGCGCAAACTGTGGCAAATATGAGGTAATTAATGAAAAAGAGTTTGTTTTACATAGTTATGATAATTCTGGTGATAGTTAGCTCTGTTGTTTTTTCAAAGTATGAGGATTATCAGGATTTTAAGCAGAACAAGATCGAACTGAAAGATGAGGTAACGGTTAATATCGAAAAAGGGAGTAACTGGAAAAAAGTTGCTTCATCATTGAAAAAAGCCGGTGTTATCACTGACGAAAGGTCGTTCTACTGGATGATCCGTGAATATAAGTGGGGCGGGAGTCTCAAGACTGGTGAATTCGCATTTTCCGGCAGTATCAATCCGGTGGATGTTGCAAAAATAATAATGAGCGGCAAAGTAAAACTCTATACATTTACAATTCCTGAGGGTTATAACAAGTTTGATGCAGACAGCGTTTTCAGGAAGCTTGACTGGGTAGTTGATAATGACAAATTCCTGAAGATATGCAGCGATAAAAATTTTCTTGCAACGATAGAAGCCAAAGGCAAAAGGAGCTGTGAAGGGCTTCTTTTTCCTTCAACATATAGTTTCCCCAATAATACCGGTATTTTGACAATAATGGAAAAAATGGCGGCACAGATGAAACTGGTGCTTGCGAAATATCAGAAAGAGCTTGATGATTCAAAAATGGATGTCTATGAACTCCTCAAAATGGCATCAGTAATTGAAAAAGAGACAGGTGTGAAGTCGGAACAACCAATGATCGCTTCGGTGTTTCTCAATAGGACTAGGATCGGCATGAAGATCCAGAGTGATCCGACAGTAATTTACGGAATGCTTCCGGATAATTACAAAGGAAACATTAGAAAGCAGGATCTGCTGAACGATCATCCGTGGAGCACTTACACTAGATACGGACTTCCTGTCACACCGATTTGTTTTCCCGGTGAAGGAGCGATAAAAAGCGTTTTGAATCCTGAAAAGACGAGCTATCTTTATTTTGTAGCAACCGGTAAGGGGTATCATTATTTCTCAAAAAATCTCGTTGAACACAACGCCGCAGTTGATTATTATCAGGTCAAAGGTCTGAAAGGCGAATTCAAATATTAAAAACGATTATCGATCCTGTGTCGGTGATATGATCCTGATTTAATTCGACAATTCTGATATTATTTGCTTTAGCGAAATCTGTTATAATTCCGGCACTTTTATGAGTTGAAAGTGATCCGTTTATTAATAATGTGTCAGGTTCAATAAAACCTGTTGCTCCGCCGAAAAAGCCGTAATCAAAACCTTCGAGTTTAATACTTCCCCGACCGATAAGAAGTGATTGAAATCCATTGTTTTTAACTGCCTGCGCAATTTCAGGATCTTCAGTGATCACAGTATTTTTTCCTGTAAAACATATTGAACATTTCGAATAGCCCTGTTTGACATCAATAAGCTTTTTATTCAGTTTTTTCAGGGTGCTGACGATGACAGGATCGCAGTATTTGAAGTTATGGACGGCAAAATTCTCTGTCACAGCGCAGTTGTATGGAATATCATCAGGATATTTACCAAAGGGAATTTTTTCTCCTTTTATTATTTCAATACCTGAGTAATTCATCTCATCAATAAAATATTGAGGCAGATCGGGAGAAACAACGGCAAGAGATTCAGTCACCTTGCATATTCTCAAGTCAGGATGAGCCTTTGTCGAGTTTTTGATCCTCCCGCTATCAGGATATCTGATGATGTAAACTTCCAGAGAGGGGATTATTCCGGTTTCAAAGATAAGCGATGAGATAATAATTGCAGTCATATTAGAATATTTTCCATAAAGCACATAAAGGTATCTGTCTGATATTTCTTTCGCTACCGAAGTTTTTAAGAGATACCTGAATTCCGTATTTAACAGATTCTTTTTCTTTAATAAACTGTATAAGACTTTTTAAAGTTCCGGTTGTGCCGCTTTTTACTTCAACTGGAATTACTGTGGAATCTTTTTCGATGACATAGTCAATTTCTGCCTGTGCCGAAGTTTTTTCTCTAACCCAGTAATAAAGCTTTTTCTTTGAATCAGGTGAACTGTAAGCGAGTATTTCCTGTCCCACAAAAGATTCGACTAAAGCCCCTTTGTTTATGACTGAATTTTTAATATTGAGTATCCATTCACCATCACTAAGACCAAGAAGGGATTGGGAAAGTCCGATGTCAAGAAAAATTGTTTTAAAAATGGTGTCATTGCTTTCAGCTTCAAGAGGCACTCCGTTTGAAGAAGAGTGTCTTATTCTGTGTATAATTCCAGCCATTTCCAGAAGCTCCAGCGCAGGTTTTATTTCTCTGCTTTTTAAACTTTCATCAATATGGGAATATATGAATTTTTTCCCCAGCATTCTTGGAATAACTGAAAAAACCTTCTCTACATGATGGATCTGCTGATTTTTTGCATATTTTATGAAATCCTGTCTGTATGTATCAATGATATCATTATGAATTTTGCGTACTTTTTTCAGGTCCCTGTTTTCCAGCCATGAACGGACAGCTTCCGGCATTCCGCCGATAGCCATATATTCAGAAAACAGGGTAGTCAATTGTGAAAAGAAAAGGTCATCAAGCGGGATCTCAGGGTTATGTCGATCAATAAATCCGCATAATTTCTCTTTGCCTGTAGCGATTATAAATTCCTTGAAAGAAAGAGGATATACATACATGCTGCTCACTCTTCCGACAGGCATCCCGATCTTTTCCAGCACAAAATCAAGAAGAGATCCGGCAGCAATTATGTGAAGTTCAGGAAGCAGTTCATAAAAATATCTAAGAGCTGTAATTGCATTAGGAACTTTCTGGATCTCGTCAAAAAAAAGCAATGTTTCTCCGGGTGTAATTGTGATATTTCTGGCAATTGAAAGCTTTTCAATAATGATTTTGGGATCAAGTGAGTTTGAAAAAATATCGGCAAGATAAGGTTCCATCTCAAAATTGATCTCAATAAAATTTGAAAAAGATCTGCCGAGTTCCCTGACGAGATAACTTTTCCCAACTTGCCTGGCACCTCTGAGAATTAGAGGTTTTCTCTCTTTTTCGTTTTTCCATAAAACAAGCTGTTGCGACAAAAACCTTTCCATAGATCCTCCAGATTTATATCAAATAATATCTGATTATAGCCGATTATGTTCTAAAAGCAATACCTGTTTAGCTCAATAATGTTTTAAATATGGGGGCTGTTTTGTTCAGAATTGCACAAAATGATATGGTTCTGCTAAAAAGGAAAGGTTTGACGGCTTTTATAAACTCTCAGGGAGTCCTTCCAACCCGTTAATTCTTAACAAATCTAGTTCTTCAGCTGAAAAAGTTCCTGCATTATAAAGAGCAAGAAACTCATCAGTTACAGTGCTGTTGAAAACTGTTATATCATCACTGTTCACTGAACATTTCACGCCGTTATCAAAAAGAATTCTGATCGGGTGAGTTTTCAGATTTTCTGCATTTCTGAGTCTCACATTGCTGGTCGGGCAGATATTGAGCATCGTTCCTTTCTGTGCAAGCCATTTCATTACTTCTTTTGATCCGGCGGCGGCAATTCCGTGCTGAACAGCATCAAGATTGAGCATTTCAACACTTTTTCTAACAAATTCAGGATCTTTTATAAGTTCTCCGGCATGCGCTTTGCAAACTAAACCTTTCTTTTTTGCTTTTATAAAAAGAGGTTTAAATGATTCAATATCACCGATCCGTTCATCACCATAAAGATCAATTGAGTAAAAAAGTCCTGATTCTATTCCCATTTCGGCATAATAAAGCTGATTTTCAACAGGAACATTTCTAATAATTCCAAGCTCAAGTCTTAAATCAATATGCGGAGCAACTTCTTTTTGAATTGTTGAAATCTGTTTTTCAAATTCTTCTATATTTGCATAAGCTTGCAGAAGATTTGCCGTTAAACTTCCCTCCAATAACACAATACCATCTTTCGAAGCAGTTTCCAGCGCCGATCTTATAAAAAAATTAACTTCAGGGCCCCACTCTTTCATTGGCTTTTTCAAAAGAGGCTCCGAAAGATGAACCAGAATATATTCATCAAATTCAGAAAAATCCTTAAAAAACTCAGGCGGTTCGTTGAAATTGCATCCGTAAAAAGCTCTAAACGCATCAAGTCTTCCCCCAAGCGGCAGGTGATTATGCCTGTCACTCTTCGGAATCCTTTTTAATTCCGCAATATCGCCTCTTTTCAAGGCATTTATGAAGTTTTTACTATGATTCATTTTATTTTTTCCTACAACATCGCACATATTTCAACGGTAAGCCAGATCTCCATATTTAATGCAGCCATCGGCGCACCGAGACCACCCATAGCCAGAGCTATCTTTTTCCCTTTGTATCCGAACTCATACACTTTTATATCACCAATTACAGTCGGAATACTTGATAAAAGCTTTGTGTCATGCTCTGACGCAATCTTTTAATAACCTCAGGAAAAAATGTCATCACACAATGTTCAGGAGCACCAATATTTTCCCCAAAACTGGATGCCTTCAGCAAAGGCTCACTTTTACTGTCAAATTCCATGATTGGAAATTTCTCATTGTTCATTCCTGTCTCCTTTAATCACCTTCATACAATCCTTTTTTAACACTTACATTTCACTCCCATATAACAATATCTTTTTCCCCTTCTATCTTCCAGATACAAAAACAGTTTCTCCGCTTTATTTATCTGAAAATTACACAGCCCGGTATTCCCTTCATCTGCGAAGGTTGACTCCATATTTTTTGCTGTCTGAATTTTCAGTTTCCAATCTCTTATAGAGACACATCTCCTTTCCATTTCTGACAGAAACTTCAATATCAGCGTTGGTAATAATAGTTCCTAATCTTCCGCAACATCCGTTTATGGTCTTCACATACAGTATTCCTTAATTCCTGAAACATTGGATCTGCCGCATCCGCAATTGCAACCAGCGGAGTTTCCCAGTATTTTAAATTCCCACAAGTGATATTTTTTTTATTTACAAAACTGATGATTTTTTCTTCAACAATCTCTCTCAAATTAATCATCAGGCGCCTCCTCTTTCATCGCATCGTCATATTTTTTATAGCAGTGTCATTAACAACATCATAAAGAAGATGGATATAGGAATTATCCAGCTTTTTTACATCAACAAGCTTTAATGCTTTTATATATTTAAGTTCATCAGGAGATAATAGCGAAATTCCGTCTATCAAAGAAGGTGTTTCTATTCCTCCGATTAATGCCGGAGCAACAACGACAGAAAGCCTGTCTATTAACTTTTTTCTCAGAAAAACAGCATTTAAATTTCCGCCAGTCTGAACCGTTATATTGTTAATATTATAAGACTGTTTAAGTCGCACAAAAAGTTCTTCAAAGTTAATCTCATTTTCATAATATATTATCTCAAGGTTCTCCTCTTTTCTTGCAAATGCAGGATGGTTTTTATTTGTTGTGATAATAAACAGTTTTTTGCTTTTTCGAATAAAATTGTCGACACCGACATCATTGAGGTGAGGTTTATTGTCAATTATCAGAAAACTGACAGGCAATTTTCTTATGCTTTCTCTCTTCTCATTTGCACCGATTTTAGCTTGAACTTTTCCTGAATTAAGAGAAAACAGATCTGTAGTCTGCTCAATATCATAGTATTGCTGTAATCCCTCTTTAAGTCCTTCAATCTTAGGAAAATCTTTATCAAAATCTAAAACATCACTTTTTCCTGTTGAAATCTTTCCGTCAACAGACATTAACATAAAAAGTGTTGTCAGGGGTCTGTTTCTCTTTGTCATTTTCTATTCACCTCATTTACTATAAAATCAACTACCGCACCATCATTGTGATGTCCGATCACACCAGTTGCCGCATCTTTTATCATCAAGCAAAGTCTGATCGAGATCACTGATGTATAATTTTCTCAATTTAAACCTCTATATTTCTTTAGCTGTATGACTCTCCTTTTCTGTACTTTCAGCAAGCTCCAGTATCTCTTTCACGAACTCGTTTTTTTCATCGGTGTATTTTTCACGGTTTTCTCTATATTTTTCTCCCAGAGCATCCCTTCATCATTTCTCAAATTTAAAGGACTGAAGTTGTTTATCACTGCGTTTCTAATGCCGTTATCTAAAAAGTAGTATCTTGAAGTTTTTACGATCTCTTTTCTTAAGTTTCTTGAAAAACCTCTGACTCTCTTTATGACAAAAGTTTTTTCAAGCAGATCAAGATATTTCTCGACACTGTTTTTTGACATTCCGAGTTGACTGCCAAGTTCATTTAAAGATACTTCATGACCGATCTGAAAGGCGATAAGCCGTAAAAGATCCATCAATTTATCAGAGTTTCTTATGTTTTCAAGAGAGAGAATGTCTTTCAGAAGATATGAATTTTTAAGTTCAGTTAGATAACTCTGCTTTTCTTCATTATTCAATGCGGTTAAAACTTCAGGATATGTTCCATAGACAAGATAGTTTTCAAAATCATTCTGATAGAAACGATTGTACCACATTCATTGGTTCCCGCACAAAAAGACAAACAGAATTGACCAATATTTGTAAAATTTAGTCAACATGCTGACAATATTTATATAAATTCAGTCAATTTGCGAGTTTTTCCTTTAACTTTGCCTGAGCTGATGGGGAGCTATTCTATTTTTTTCCGATATAAAAAACATATCCGTAATGCTTTTTATATTTTGAGTATAAATCTGCCTCATGCCTCATGTTTGAAACGAAGGACTCAACGGCTTTGTTTCCGGCATATTTTCTCAGAAACGATTCATTTACCGCTTCCTGCGGATCAATATAATTAGCCCAGCAGTTTTCAGACAGTGCAAAGGCGGCAACAGGCACATAACCCGCTTTCTGTATTATTGAAATATTCTGCCCCATCGTTCCGATTTCAGGAACCGCATCAAGGTAATATTTTTCAAGCTCAGCCGGGCGTTCATTTGTAAACCATGTCAAATTTGTTACGGCAAAATAACCGCCGCTTTTAAGATAGTTTTTCCAGTAATTCAGGCATTTCTCAAAACCCACACAGTCAATAGCCCCTTCAGACCATATAAGATCGAGTTCGCAACTCTGAAACGGCAGATTATCCATTGACCCGGCAATACCTTTTACTCTATCCTGCAAACCGAGTTTCCCGGCAGTCATGTTGAGTTTATCAACCGCACCCGGAAAAAGATCCAGAGCTGTAATAGTTCCTTTTGTATTCTGTGCCAGAATCATAGTCTGACTTCCAGTACCGCAACCTAAATCGGCAATTTTAGATTCATCTGAAAGTTCCCCGATAAAACTTAACGCCTTAACAGTTGCTTCAGGACTACCGGGACCCTGCCTTTCAAAATTAATGAAATATTCCCAAATCAAATTGAAATCAAAATCGTGAATCGTCTGTTTCTGTTCGCTCATTTTCTTCTCGTTATTAGTGTTGTTATGCTTCTGTTTATCTGGTTCTTTTGTCTTTACTTTTTACGATAACCTTGAAAAATTCGTTCAACAGGGGCCCAACCAATATACTGAGGTTGATTCCACCCAGAACCTGGTTTTAGGTTTTGAACATCTAAATAATTATCCTCTCTAATAACATTCCAAGTATGAACAATTTTTCCATCTCCTATACAAATTCCAACATGACCCCAATTCTTATATATACCGTTAATATTGCCGCTACTATCATAAAAAACGAAAGAACCAACCGGAGGAGGAGTCTCCTTATTCTTATTTGCCTCATAAAAATCTGCAGATTCTTTTGCAGTGTCTCCACCAAAAATTTCTACATTATTACCCTGCTCGTAACAATCTTCAACAAAACCCAAACATTGATATTTATATTCTTCAACACCTATATGTTTTTTAGCCCATTCAATAGCGTTTTCAATATATTCTTTATATTCCATTTTGTCTCTTTTCATTTCCTTTCCGAGTATTTTTGCTGACTAAGAAACTAAACGCATTTTCTTCATTTACCGACTGATTTAACTACAATTTTTCTGAAAATTCAATATTTTTCTGAGCAATAAATTTTGAAGAAGATGCGTTGTCATCCTTTCCGGTACTACTGTTAAGAAAAACTACTTTCATTCAGGACTTTAACCTCATCATCTTCATCTTTCCAGTACGGATCGACGATGCAGAGAAATTTCAGGTCTTTATCTCCACAATTTTCAATATACTGAACTGATCCAGCGGGTATAAACACTGAATCACCCGGATTCAGAGGCTGTTTTTCATCGTTGATGAGCATAATTCCCTGTCCGCTCAGGATCACATAAACTTCCGATGATTTTTTCAGAGTATGCGGCTTTGTGGACTGGCCTGCTTTCACCGTGGCATGAGCAATACTGCAACTTATTGGTAGATTGTGCCTCTGCGGATGAAATATTTCACGGATCAGCGAACCGTCAGTCGTAACAAAAGGTTCTATATCTGAAATTGTTTTAAACATGAATCACTCCTTAATATCCCATTATATTTCGTACATTATCGGCATCTTGCTTTGAACGCAATTTTTCAAGAAGGGTAAAGGCAACATCTGTGGCGGTTTGAGGACACCACGAAGTTATTATGTTATTACTCACAACAACCGGCTGGTTTATAACGGTTGCTCCAAATTCTGCGAGCTGTTTTTGTCTGTTGCTATCCATAAGGTGGTAAGTGGTCGCATTCTTTCCTTTTAGAACTCCACTTTTGCCAATTGGCAATGCACCGACACAAACAGACGCAATTGGTTTATTTTGCTCATTAAATTCCCTGATTAAGCATAGAAACTTATTATCGTAAGCCTCTTCGTAAAAACCATAAGTTTCAAATCCTCCGGGTATTACAAGTGCTGCGTAATCATCAGTTTTTATTTGATCAATCAAAACATCAACCATTAAATGCGCATTGAAGGTGCTGGTAACCGCTTTATTAAATCCGCAAGTCAGAACTTCTATGTCGCCGTTATTGTAAGTTCTATCCCAGCCAAAAATGTCAATAAATGGTGACGCTTCAAGCATTTCAAAACCTTTAAGACAAAAAAGAAGTATTTTCATTTGATCATCCCTATTTATAATTAACGGATCTACTCTGTTTTCCCGCCACCCAGAATCTGCAATCCATTGAATGGCTTTTTACCTGTTGTTTTGACATTATTTGCTCCTTCAAAATTTTCAATCACCTAAAAAACCTTACTCATAATATTTTCAAATCTTGTGTTGCTGACTGGATGATGGCTTATTATCCTGCCGTTATAGATCATGCAGAAAGTGCCGAAAGGTGATGGCGAATTCTGAGCAGAAACAGGATCGTTCACATCTATCAGCGTTGTTTTCAGATGAAATTTCTTTTTTGCGGTTTCCAGAATGCTTCTGACATTCTTTTCTGTGTAGGGACATTGATACGACCTGAGTATTGTAAGTCCTTCTCCAAAAACTGATGGATCTCCAAGTTTGAACTTCGGATCTTTGGACGATTCATCAAACTTTTTCACAAGCAGTTCAAAATCGGGTTTTGCAATGTCTGCAATCTGAAAACCTTTTTTCAGAAATATAGGACTGTCAGCCATGAAAGAACCTTTTCTGGTAACGACAGCGACACCGGACATTCTTTTCACTTTCGCCTCTTTAATACATTCATCAATCAGTAAAGAAGCGTAACCTTTTCCCTTAAATTCCTTTTTAAATCCGACAAAAACGCAGTGAATGAATAAATATCCTTTCGCATCAACCGGACGGTGTGCATATTCTCCCGGAACATACTCAATCATGCCCTGATATCCGCCTGTGCGCGAAAAAATGATCTTAATCCTCAACCCTTTTGGATAGTATTCGCCGAACCATTTAATTTTATTGCGCAATTCCAGATGCTTTTTTGCATCCTTATATCCGCACACACCATAATCAGCGATATTTTCAGGTGTCAGATCAATGATTTTAATGTCTGGCATTTACTTCTCCTCGCCTTCACAAATCTTGTTATATCGGTCCATTTCCCATTTTGCGGGATTAATGTTGATGTAATGCCGGATTTTATCCAGTTCTTTTTCGTTGCGGATTATGTGTTCGTGATAATTCCGCTGCCATAATGGCACACCTGATTTTCCTCGTAAAATGTTTATCTGTTTTGATGAATTCATTTTCAAATATCCTACAATTTTCGGCAACAACATTTTTCGCCGTTCCAACGCATTCTGTTGTAGGGGCGATTCATGAATCGCCTTTTCTTTTTTTGGCAATTCGTTGTTTTCGGGCAATTCGTGAATTGCCCCTACGATTGCAATTACAATGTGTATATGATTCGGCATTATGATGTATGAATCAATATCAATATTTTCATATTTTTCTGGAATTGTATGAATGCACATGTCGACAATTTTTCCAGCATCATTCAAAACCATTTTACCATTCTCAACATTTCCCAGCAATTCCTCTCTGCCATCCACACAGATTGTGATAAAATACAATCCATTTTGCGAATAATCATATTCTCTTAGTCTAATTGATCTACGGCTTTTCATTAACTTACACACCTTCACTTTTTTCTCATTTCCCATTTATTTTATTCCTGCAACTATATAAAAAATGCTTCCGCCTGCACAGACATAAGTGCCTTTCTTCAACCTAGTTGAGATCTGTTTTGTTCTTTTCAAATTTTTTTTCCAATAGTTGTCAAAACTCTTTTTATTTCCGCCGCCTGCAAGATGATATTTCAAGGCTTCATCATAATTATATGTTCCGAGTTCATCTTTGATAAAAGTCCTGAACTGTTCTGCTCTGGAAGTCATTTCATCTGATTCATTGTATGGCGGAATTATCGGCAATCCTTTGTCTGAAAGCCAGACTTTGATATTTCTCAGACCGGAATGATGAAAAAGTTCAGGAACAACATCACCAAGAGAATTAAATCCCTCTCCGAGTTTCATTTTTCCTTTTTCATATCTGAGCATGATTTCAACATCTTCGAGCATTTCTTCAACAGGAATATCGAGTCTGTTCATTTGATCGATAGTCAGTGCACTTGCCATGTTGTTGGGTTCGAAGGCAACGATGAGTCCGCCCGGCTTGGTGACCCGTATCATCTCTTTGATAGCCCGCTGCGGATCTTTTAAATGGATAAGAAGCGTCTGGCATATCGTTATATCGGAAAAATCATCTTCAAGAGGAATGGCGTAAGCATCGGCGACCTTAAAAGAGAACTTCTTTCCGGAATGGTCGGCCGCCGCGAGCTTTTTTGCCTTTGCAATATGCTCCTTCTCCAGATCGAACCCGTGGATCTTGGCGTTCTTTTTCATAAATTTTGACAGAAGAAAACCCATCAGCCCATAACCGCACCCGACATCCACAAGCACGCTCTTTTCCACAAGATTCAACCGTTTTGCCAGAAGTTCCAGATAGTCATCGTTCCACCAGAAGTTCCGTGCTTCTCCCATATACTCTATTGAGTGTGGCTTTTTTTCTGTCATTTATTTCTCCTCTGTTTTTTGGCATTTCTCAACTTCCAATTCCCAGAATGTGTGTGTCTGGTACTGTTTGAATCCCATTTTTTCGTTTATGGCAAGCATTGCTTCATTCACATTGGCGTTGGATGTTCTGATAAATCTGACATTCGGTCTTTTTTCAATCAGATAAAGAGCATTCAGTGCTTTGACGAGCTTGCCAAAGCCGTTTTTGCGATACTTCGGCACGGTCAGTGTGTTGTTTTGGAAAGCGACATATTTCTTCGTATAGTAGATAATGACATCTGATATTGCCGCAAACTCACCGCTATTTTTATCTCTGACCCATGCAATAATTATTTCATCTTTTCCATCGACAATTCCTTTTACCAACTTCCTCATCGAATCCGGTGTCATTTCAGTTATTACATTATCCAGATCACCGTGAGGAGCATCGTTTATGCTGTTATAAGCCGCAGAATATTTCTCAAGATGTTCTTCAGGAATTTCATTGATCCAGACTCCGGATTCATATTCCGGGCTGTTTCCATCATCCACCCATTTACGCATCAAATTCTCATCAAGATCTTTTATAAGCACTTGATTTCCTTTCTGTATTATTCCTTTTTTTGCTCCGTTTTTCATTAAAAAGTTCTCACCTGACGGGATTATGTCAACAGTGAAAAAAAAGAATGTCTTGAATTCTAAAGAAACAGCCTCTTCACATAATTTTTTCAGCAATTCACTTCCCACACC